>NZ_JAUBVE010000054.1:30104-48078 GCF_036705715.1 Microcoleus sp. AT3-D2
GTTTAACGTGTTTGTTGACACCAATGGGTATTGCCGTGTCCCTACAAGGGCTATGTACTTACTTACCAGCAAAAGTGCTGTATCTCATTTCCATTCCCCTTGCAAGGTAAAAGCAGCCCAATAATAGGGAGATTTCCATTTTTCCTGCTGCATCATTTCAATCTGCGCCGCCCTCAAAGCTGCCGCCGGCGCTAACTTTTGTTGCAGCATTTTCTGATAAAACTTTTGCATTAACACAGCAGTTCCTTCATCATCTACACTCCACAAACTCACTGCCACCCGCTGCGCCCCCGCATACATAAAACCCCTTGTTAATCCCACCATTCCTTCGCCTTTAACATTCTGTCCCATGCCCGATTGACAAGCACTTAAAACCACTAAATTTGCCGCCAGTTTCAAGTTGAAAATATCCGTGAGGCGCAAAAAACCATTGACGAGATTGCCCTTGTCATCTACCATCGACATCACAATTCCTGACAGTTCGGGATTTTTGCTGTTGGCAAGGCCGTGGGTGGCAAAGTGAACGATTTGATAATTAGCTAAACTGCCGTCGGTGGCAGTAGTGCGGCTGGCATCAAAATCAATCTTTTGACTGCTAGAAGCTGAGGGAAATAAGCTGGATATTGTTTGGGCTTCTTGGCGGGTAAATGCGAGGCGTTCGGGCGGCCATTGCCGATTAGAAGCACGAAGCGAGCGATTTAAACCGAGGTTATTTGCTTCTAATTTTTCTGTTGTTGCTTGGGTGATTTTTCCTTTGACTCTTTCATCGTCTGGACTGAAAACAGGATCGGCTAAAATTGCTAAATTTCGGCTTGGTGGTTTTCTATCTCCGTAATTTTGCCTAAGAATGGCGAGAGTTGAGGCGGAAGGCAGAGTGATAATTTCATGTTCGGCAATTAAGGGAACATTGGTATTTGGTCCGGCGGGTTGGGGAAGAGTTAAAGCCGGGAAAGGGGTATAGTGCAGCACGCCGTCGGGAACAATTAATAAGCGTTTATTGCCTAATTGGGCTGCTGCGGGCTGTAAAATTAATTGACCCAGATTTGCACTTGCTTCAGCAACTTTTTGGGGAATATCTCTCTGGATTGGGCTAGTTATTGCGTCTCGGAAATTGCGGGCTGCTGTTTCAATGTCGGCGCGTTTTGGTAATTCATAGCTAGTTAGTCCTGTTGATGTCACAACCCACAAATAACTGTGAGCTTCGCCGAGGGAATACTGCAATAAAATCGTGTTTTCATCGAGAATCTGTTTTTGAATTTCTGGCAGCGTTAAAGGTTGGGGTTGGGTGAGGGCTGCATAGCGGGGGCTGGCGGTACGAACCTGAGTTTGAAGTTGCTGATATTGTTGCAAAAGTGCGAGGCGCCCAGAGTCGATTTCAGCGATTTTAGTTTGATTGGGATTGGGGCTGCTGAGTTCTTGAATGCGCTGCTTTTCAATGGCATCGAGTTGCTGTTGCACGCTCTTTTCTTGTTGCAGTAAATCGGGGGAAATGCCTTCGCGAATGTTAGCGTTACTTTCTTGGAGGAGTTCGAGGAGGCTGCGGGCGCGAGAACGTTCGCTGGCTTCTAAGGCTTTTGTATTATAACCGGATTTAGGATTAGTTTTATGCAGTTGCATTAACAAATCGATGTAGAATTCGTAGTAGTTTTGTACGGTGGCAAAGTATGAGCTGCGGAGTTCTGGGCTGGCTATTTTGGTGCGGAGGTTTTCGATAATTTTGATAGAGGATTCAATGTCGTTGAGGGCTTCGGTAAGATTGTTTCGATCGCGTTTGGCATTAGCTATGTTGTAAAGGGTGACAGCTTCCACTGAGCGATCGCCCACTGCCCGAGAGAGGGGAAGCGACTGGCTGTAATACTCTAGCGCTTTCTGCTTTTCTCCCAATTCTGAGTAGACTTGACCGATGTTGCTGAGGGTGACAGTTTCCCCAAAGCGATCGCCTGTTGCCCGACTCAGGGGAAGCGACTGGCTGTAATACTCTAGCGCTTTCTGTTTTTCTCCCAATTCTGAGTAGACACCGCCGATGTTGTTGAGGGTGTAAGCTTCCCCGCTGCGATCGCCTACTGCTCGATACAGGGGAAGCGACTGGCTGTAATACTCTAGCGCTTTCTGTTGTTCTCCCAATTCTGAGTATACACCGCCGATGTTGTTGAGGGTCATAGCTTCCCCGCCGCGATCGCCTGTTGCCCGACTCAGGGGAAGCGACTGGCTGTAATACTCTAGCGCTTTCTGTTTTTCTCCCAAATCTGAGTAGACTTTGCCGATGTTGTTGACGGTGTAAGCTTCCCCACGGCGACTGCCCACTGCCCGAAACAGGGGAAGCGACTGGCTGTAATACTCTAGCGCTTTCTGTTGTTCTCCCAAATCTGAGTAGACTTTGCCGATGTTGGTGAGGGTGGTAGCTTCCCCATGGCGATTGCCCACTGCTCGATACAGGGGAAGCGACTGGCTGTAATACTCTAGCGCTTTCTGTTGTTCTCCCAATGCTGAGTAGATACTGCCAAGACCAAGGAGGCTAAGTGCTTGCCCTCTATTGTCGCCCGCTTCTCGATACAGCTTTAATGCTTCTTCCAACTTGACGATCGCACTTCTTAAAGATTCCGCCGTTCCTTGCTGGTAAAGTTGTGTTCCTTTTATTAAAGCTTCTGTAGCTGCTGCTGCTTTTGCTGCTGCTACAGCTTGTGCAGCGTCGCTACTGCCAATTTGTGCTGTTTGTACGACTTTACCAACGGGCACGGCTGCTGCCACTGGCTGACTTAGCTGAAGCGAAAGCGCGATCGACATACCAGCCAAAAACCATTGAGTGCGATCGAACATAGCCACCCCTTTTGTATTTTTGTCAATCTTAATCACTAGCTCGCTTAGTGTAAACACAGGAAGAAGTAAGGGCGATCGGCATATTTGCTAGAGTGAACGAGTAGTGCGATTCCCTGCCGCATAGCTACGCCGCGCGTACTTTTTCCCAGCATGAACAACATCCTAACTACCCCCGATCCCGTAACAACCCACTGGGATTGCCCCGAATGCGGCGGCACCGGTACCCTCAGCCCAGAAATTTGCCCTGTTTGTCTCGGAGCAAAATACATCGATCTTGCCACAATAACGAACTGGATGCTCGATTTTATGGAATCTCGCGGCTGCGATCGAGCTGAGATCGATCGATTGCGAACCGAAAGCCCAGACCCCCTAACATTAACTTTTTGCCTCGAAGTTTGTATCGCCCTGAAATAAACAATTTACCAATTACCAATTACCAATTCCCTATTCCCAATATTCAGTGTCCCTTAACCGGATGTTGCCCGTAAAAAGGCAAAGCATCCGACCAATCAGGACGACTTCCCATTTGCCACTCCAAATAAGCCAATTCCAACACACTAGAAACCGACCAACCCAACTCACTGCCAACTTCAATCAACTGATAAGAATTCCCCCAATTATCCAACTTTTCGTGCCAAGATTCAGGAGTCATCACCGTCTCAGGAAACAACTCAATTAAACCAGAATCTTTGTTAACTGAATAAACCGCCCCAAACAATTGTCCCCGCTGTGCAGGCATTTGCAGCGCCATATCATCTCTCAAAAGCCCCCCCTTAGCAAGGGGGGGTTGGGGGGGTTCCGTATTCAAAAGCCCCCCCTTAGCAAGGGGAGGTTCTGCACTCAAAAGCCCCCCCTTAGCAAGGGGGGGTTGGGGGGGTTCCGCCCAAGCGACAGCCGCCAAAGTTGAAACCGCAAAAACAGGAATATCCAACTGTTGAGCCAAAGTCCGCGCCGTCACCATACCCATCCGAGTCCCCGTGAAACCTCCGGGCCCCTTCGCCACTGCAATAAAAGCCAAATCACCCCAAGTTTGCGGCCCAATAAACTCGACTAAATACTGATGCAAATGAGTTGCTAAATCCCGATCCAAATTCCAAGTTTGGCAGCGAGAATCCCCAGCAAAATTGCTGATGGCTAAACCGAGTTCGCGACTAGCTGTGTGCAGGGCTAAGCCGTATTTTTTAACAGATGTTCCGTCTTGGGGATTGCTATTCACGATTACTGGTAATTTTCCTTAACAAAAAACAGCGGTAAAGCCACAACTAAGCAACCCAAAAGAATGCCAAATATTCCCGTATTTAAAATCCTCGAATTACCCATGCCCCCAGTCACCAAAAACAGCACTACTAAACTTGCAAATAAATTTTTATTGGCAAATTCTTTGTGCTGGGAAACTTGATGCTTCACCGTCATAAAACCCGACGCAACTATTAGCGCAAACCAAGAATTAAAAATGACTATTTGAGAGCCAAAGATAAACCAAACTAAGGCAAACATTAGCGCATCTATCCAAAAATCCTGAGTTTTCAACTTGGGCAGCCAAAATTCTTGGGTAGTAACAGAGGCGGCTTTCTTTAGTAATTGATTGTGTTGCAGCCGCACGAGTTTGTTTCTCAATTTAATCTTGGGATCGATTTGCAATATTTGCTTCCACTCCGGGCGGCGAGAATTGTTGACTCTTCCCAACAGTTTCACGGCTGCGACTTTATTTAACTGCAAATCGGTCAGTCTGGTGGCAATTATTTGAGATAAGTGCGGATAGTAAACGGGGTTGTCTTCGGTTCTGTTGATGACGATATTGAGCTGTTGCTTGGCTTGACTGACTTGGATTGTAACATTGTACGGGGCGAGATCCTCTTGTAAAGCTTGCTGAATTTCGGCTTGCTGTTGGCGAGTGAAAAGCGAGACACCGGGCGCAGGTGTAACCACCCGTTCTGCGGGCGTTTCCGGCGCGTCTAGCACAGGCGGTGCGTCTAAATAGACTGGTTTGGGGTTCAAGTGCCGCATGACTGCTGATGCTGAACTGTAGCGCCGATTGGTGGCACTTTGAAGCATGGTGTCGAGGATGCGGCCGAAATCGTCGCTAACAGCAGTCTTCAAATAATTTCGCCAAGCCCAAGAATCCTCTGTACTGTCGAACAAGTCGAAGGGAGGAATTTCTGTCAGCAAGTGAATGCAGGTAACGCCCAAACTGTAGATATCGCTGGCAAAAACTGCTTTTCCCATCAATTGTTCTGGGGCTGTATAAGCAGCACTGCCGATGATTGTACCAGTTTGCGGCAACCCGGTTGCTGTTACTTTCTTGGCTGCACCAAAGTCTACTAAAACAATATCTTTTTGGAAAGGAGAGGGTTGGTAGGAATTTTCTAAGGCGGGTAAAGGGGCTGGAGTTAGCCGGCGGCGAATGATATTTTCGGGTTTGATATCGCGGTGAATGACTTTGGATTTGTGGACGAAGTGGAGCACTGGCAATAAATCGTTGAGGATTTGCCTAATTTGAGTTTCGGTGAATGCTCCTTTTTGTTCTAATTCTCTGGCTAGGTTTTTGCCGTCTATAAATTCTTGTACTAAATACTGTCTCCCGTCTTGTTCAAAATGCGCGATTAATTCGGGAATTTGGGGATGTTTTCCCAAGGTTTCTAGCTGGGCTGCTTCTTGGTGAAATAGTTGAGCGGCTTTTTCGGCTGCGGTGTTTTGCTGCAAAAATTGCTTGATTACGCACTGCGAAAAAATCAGGGGTTTGGTTTCATCAACTGCTAGAAATGTTCGGCCAAAGCCTCCTTGCCCGATCGGCTTTATGGTTCGGTAGCGAGATGCTGATGGCGTTTCTGCGTCAAGAGTTAACAACAATTTTGAGCCGCAACTTTGGCACAATTCTGCATCCCCTGGGTTTTGCGGATTCTGACAAGTTGGGTTTAAGCAATAGCACATTGGATTTTAGATTTTAGATTTTAGATTTTAGATTTTTAATTGGGAATTGGGAATGGGGAATTGGGAATTGGGAATTGAGAATGGGGCATCGGGAATTGGTTATTGGTTATTGGTTATTGGTTGTTATCGCCAACCACTCACAAAAAAACTATAAAAAACAACAAATAGCAACCAAAAACCAACAAATGACTAATGACTAATGACTAATGACTTCTTCCTTAAGTCGGGACGAGTTCGCCAGGCCGCAATTTTGCCCATTTGCCGGTCTCTTGCTTGAAACTCTGACACCCAACTACATCCCATTCCATTTCAATTTCGTCTTGGCGGGGGCGGATGTTGACGTTGATGGTGGGTTCTACGGGGTCGAAATCGGGTGTTTCGGTAAGGTGAAGCTGTTCGTGCTGTTCTTCTACGGCGTGGTAGGTGAAGCAGCGGTCTACATAGTGGCAGTTAATACAAATACACATTCTTGATATCCTCTGTGCATTTCAAAAAGATTGGTGAAATTTGAGCTTTCTGTTAATCTAGCGTAGCAAGAGTTTAATTGTTTGTAAGGAAAGTAGATTTTTGTTGCGATGCCGATTAATTTGCCCTCTTCATTATCTCCTGATACTTGGCCGTTTGATTTGGAACTGCTGACACCGCCTGCTTATCTGGTGGGCGGTGCGGTACGGGATGCGCTGCTGGGGAGGCGATCGCACTATTTTGATTTAGATTTCGTTATGCTAACACGGGCCGTGAAGACTGCTCGAAAAATTGCCGATCGCACGAAAGGTGGATTTGTCTTGTTGGATGCGGAACGCCAAATTGCACGGGTTGTATTTGCGGGCGGTACGGTGGATTTGGCGCAGGCGGAAGGGGGGAGTCTGGAGGGGGATTTGCGGCGCCGGGATTTTCGGATAAATGCGATCGCCTGCAATCCTTTTACCGGAGAAATCATCGATCCTTTGGACGGTCAAACTGATTTGCGGTTGGGTTTGCTGCGGATGGTTTCGCGGTCAAATTTGGAGGACGATCCGCTAAGGTTATTAAGAGCTTACCGCCAAGCGGCGCAGTTGGGTTTTGCGATCGAAGCTGAAACTCAATCGGCGATTCGGGAATTGGCGCCGCTGTTGAGTCGGGTAGCGGTGGAACGGGTGCGGACGGAATTAGGTTATTTGTTGAGCAATCCAGAGGGTGTTCCTTGGATTTGTCGCGGTTGCGAAGATGGTTTGTTTTCGATTTGGTTTGAAAGTGCGATCGACCATTTTGATATTTTGACAAAAATTGATGCGTCTGCTGACAAGTTAGCGGCAATTTATCCAGATTTGGGGAGAGAATTTTCGCGCTCGATTCGAGATACGATTAAAACGCCTTTGTTGGCTGTCGCGAAATTGGCTATTTTGGCAGATTCTGACCCGACAATTGCTGAAACGCAGTTGCTGCGGTTGAAGTACAGCAATGCGGAGATTAAAAGTGCGATCGGGCTTTTGAAATACTTGCCACAATTGCAAGCAAAACCTATTGCGGAAATGTCTTTGCGAGAACAGTATTTTTTGTTTCGGGATGTAGGAATAGTATTTCCCGTTTTAACGGTTTTGGCGGTGGCGGCGGGAGTTGCGGTTGAGGATATTTCACTGTTAATTAATCGCTATCTGGATGCTGATGATATTATTGCTCATCCCACACAATTAGTTAGCGGCAATGATTTAATGGAATATTTAAATTTGCCGAGAAGTCCGCGCATCGGTCAATTTTTAATGGAGATTCAATTAGCGCGGGTGGAGGGTAGAATTGCGACTCGCGAAGATGCGCTGAAATTGGCTGCAGAATTGGTGAATCAGTAAGTTTAAATTGATAAATTTCATAAATTAGAACGGGCAAGATGCCCGTTCCACAAAATTCAACTTTCCCGTGGGGTGGGCTTCTAGCCCGCCCTAAAAAGTTAGTTTACAATGCTAAAAAATCAGAATCTTAAACAAGATTTTTTAATGCTTCCGGCAATTCAAACTTGCCATCTGCACCCGCTTCAAACTCAACAACTTTCAACACAGCATCAACATTCAGCGGCCCGTAAATGTGTGGATAAAAATCTCCAGCAGCAGGTTCATACTTAACTTCTGCTTCCACTTTTTCCAAGTCAATCCACAACAACAGCAATCCTGTTTGTCCAGCAAAAAATTTGTTGGAAGTTCTAACAACTTGTGGCAGAGTCGAACAGTGGATAAATCCTTCAGTATCTAGCGTATCGCCGCGATAGGATTGAACTTGTTTTGCTTCTTCCCACTGTTGGCTGCGGGTGATGTGAAAAATAATGCTCATAATTGAATAAATTCTAGGTTTAATGGAGAATTGGCAGCAAAATTTGAGAGGGACAATTCCCGCCACAACTTACTGTCAGCGTGATAATTTTAGCATCGATCGCCCGCGCTTCACCGCCCGGCGCACCCGTTCCCGGATTCACGTCGTAAGCGGGAAAACAAGCAGCACTCAAACTCAGACGCAACGCATTACGTTTACCAATTTGCATACAAGTGGATTGCAGCACAATTATTACAGGTGTTTCACCTGAATTCACCCGGACGTAACCTTGAGTAAAATTGTAGACACTGCCGCTATCTTTGACCTCAGAAAGTATCGCACACAAATCAAAACTCGGCGCATCGGCGGTACAAAATACTTCTAAAATTATATCTCCTGCTAAGTGCAAATCTGCTGTTAGCGGTGCCGAAGTGTATGTTAACACATCGGTGCGGCAGTCAATAGTCGATCGCTCCATCGCACCTGCAGGAAATGCAGCGTGGCCTCCCAAGGATGGCACCGGCCGCCAAGGATCATGTACGAATATATCATCAGTGCAAACATCCGCGCAACTCTCTGTTAAAATACCCGCATCTTCTCTCATCGCGGCAAGTCCGGTACTTGCTAAAAAATAAGATTTATGATTATTATTAGGCCATTTCTCAAATTTCCGCCAATCATTCCTCCCCATCTCAAATAGCGAAATCGGCCGTTCGTCTAATATTCCTGTATCAACTCCTTTGAGAAAGCGATCGAACCAGCGAATTTGCAGCTTATCCACAGGATTTGAAGCTGCAAAACCATAATCCAACGGTCCAACTTTTCGCCCCCAAGGTAAATGCGCCCAAGGGCCAATTATCAAATGCTGCGGACAGGAACTCCGGGCCGCCATTTCCTTGTAAAGACGGATTGTTCCCCGCAAATAAGTATCAAACCAACCACCAACGTGCAGCATTGGCAAGTCTAAATCTTTGATGTTTGGCGATAAGTTTTTCCAATACTCGCTCGGTCGATAATTATCCAACCAATCGTGGTAATATGAGTCTGGTGCTATATTTTTAATAATGTCAGGACGCGCGGGCACGGTATCGTATAGCGGGAGATTTCTCGAAGCTGCATAAAAGGCTTGATAGGCAGAAATATCGGCTTTTAAGCGAGCGGTTTCTGCCGCTAGCTGAATTGCCCAGCCAAGATTTGATTGCAGACAAAACGCGCCGCCTTCATAGGCCCAATCTGCGTATAAATTGCAGCCTACCATTGCCGGACAAATTGTGATTAATGCGCTCGGTTTAGCAGCAGCAGTGTAGAGTTGAGTCATGCCTTGGTAGGAAAAACCGTACATTCCGACTTTGCCGTTACTTCCCGGCAAATTAGCTGCCCAATTGACGCTATCAAAACCGTCTTGTGTTTCGCTAACAAATGGGTTAAATTCGCCTTCGGAAGTGCCGCGTCCCCGCACGTCTTGGATGACAACGATGTAGCCGTGTTTGGCGTACCATGCGGGATGGCAATATACTACTGTAGAGGCGATCGCCCTTCCGTAAGGTTGCCGCATTAATAATACTGGAAATTCGCCCTCCGCATCGGGGCGGTAGATGTCAGCATCTAAACGAACCGCATCTTTAGTTAGCATAGACGCTGTTTCTTTCGGACAAAGTTTCAGCATAAATCCTAAAAAACATCCACTTAAAAAGTTCGTAGTAAGGGCTTTAGTGCTTTTTCTAAAGAATCAAGTCCTTACTACAAACCTAGGAATCAAGTCCTTACTACAAACCTAGGAATCAAGTCCTTACTACAAACCTAACACGGTACGAGTACATCCGATCGCCTAAGAACTCTCATATCTTCTTCATCGAGTTCGACTGGTGTACCGCTGCGAATTAGTTCCACAAAATCCTCATTCGGCACCATGATGCACAAAGTGTACAAACGTCCACTGCCCGTATTCTCAATTACGTGAGTGCCTGTTGGAGGCACTAACAAACTATCTCCCGGTTGAATACTAACTGTTTTGCCGTCGCAGGTTGCTTGCCCAGTTCCTTTGAGTACAAAAAACATTTCTACTGCAAATTGATGGCGGTTGGGAGGAGTTTTGCCGCCCACATCGAAAATCTCCACGCAAACTGTTAATGAAACATTAGCTATTACCGGATCGAAGACGATAGCTAATCTATTAGTATCGCCCGGACTGATGCGAAATGCTTGGTAGTCTTTGGGAGACTTTATAACAGGAATCATGCAGTGGTTTGTCATTTTTTTATTGTTAGTTGTCAGTGGTTATGTTTCTGCTGTCATTAGTGAAAAGCCAGAGTCATTAGTTCAGGACTTACGAAACCGGCTTTGTCTGAAAAATCGTTGTTTGATAGCTAGAGATTTACGAAAAAACCAGGTTTCTGGCATCGAGTAAGTCCTGTCGCAGTTTAGCATCAAAAATTTATTCCTAATGACTAATGACTAATGACTAATGACTAATGACTAATGACTAATGACTAATGACTAATGACTAATGACTAATGACTGATGACCAATGACTGCTATTTAATTGCTTCTAACATAGCCTGAGAATCCGACAAAAAACCAAAACATTGTTTAACGTTATACAGAGTAGCTTGCCAGCAATAATCTGGCGATGTCGTAGCTGTACAATCTTTGACTAAAATACAGTCGTAACCCAGGAAATTAGCATCTTGCAGCGTAGCCATGACGCACTGATCGGCGTTTACTCCTCCGAAGAAAAGTGTAGTTCTGCCGAGGTTCCGCAAGATACTATCTAAAGGAGTATCCCAAAAGCCACTCATCCGATATTTATCAACGCAAATATCCTCCGGTATGGGTTTTAATTCATCGACAACCTGCGCCGCCCAACTCCCTGCCATCAGTACAGGTGCGTTGTTTTTTGGCAGCGGATCTCCCAAACCTACGCCGTCGCCTGTGGGATTGTAAACGTGACGGGAAGCTGCACTAATATTGAGCAAATCGGGGCGGTTTCCCCAGTTTATCCAAATAATTGGTACTGCGTGCGATCGCAATTTTGGCAGCAAATTTTTTAAAGGATTAATTGGAGTTCTCGCGGGCGTTACATCTACGCCAATATGTGCTAGCCAACCGTCGGGATGACAGAAATCGTTTTGCATATCTATCACCAACATTGCTGCTTTTGCTAAGTCCAAACGCAGAGTTTTAGTTTCTGTTTCCAGGGTAACAGGTTGAGGGGCGATCGGCGATCGGGTAATATCGGCAATTTTGGCATCAACTTTCCAAGCATTCGGCGGTACGCCCAAGGTGCGAAGAGAATCAGGGTTCATATTGATTTTGACTCAAAAACAATTTCAATCTTATAACTATTTGATTGTCACTAACTTGTCATATCTTAAATCTTGGTTATAATTAAGTATCAGCGGCAACTATTTGAGAGTTTTTATGATTTATTAACTTTATTACAGGCGATCGCAAATGTTAGCGCCTGGGAATCATACAATAAAAATCCATATAAAATTACCAAAAGGGTAAATCTATGAGCTTTACAATTCAAAATGCTTTAATTTCGGTTGATAGTGGTTATGAAACCGCAGATGTGCAAGTGGTGGATAATTCCATAAGTGCGATCGGACCCAGTTTAGAGCCTGCCGGAACAGTTATTAACGGCAAAAATAAGCTGCTCCTACCGGGTTTTGTCAACGCGCACACTCACTCTTCAGAAATGTGGCAACGAGGCATTATTCCCCCTTTGCCGCTGGAGTTGTGGATTGCCGAATTATACGATTTTACACCTCTCGATCCCGAACAAGTTTACTTGAGTGCCTTGGGAACTGCGGTAGAAACATTGCTATCGGGCGGTACAAGCGTAGTCGATCATTTAGTTTTGATTCCGGGGCAAGAATTAGAAACAATCGCCGCCGCTGTTCGCGCTTATCAAGAAATCGGCATCCGCGCTTTTATCGGGCCGTTAATTCAAGATCAATCCCTGACGGCGGGGATGCCTTCTGGCGATAGTGGCATCGAACACGCGGCTTACATTCGATCGACTAAGGCAACTTTGGAATTAATGGAAACAGCCATAAAACAGTTTCACAATCCCGAAAAAGGTGTTAATATTTTGTTGGCGCCGACGGGAATTCAACTGTGTTCTGATGCTTTGTTTGAAGGCTGCATCGAATTGAGCGATCGCTACAATCTTTGTCGGCACGCCCACCTCTTGGAAACCCCCGCTCAAAAACAGTTAGCTCACGAAAAATACGGCTGTAGCGCTGTCGAACACCTGCAAAAAATTGGTTATTTGAGCCCCCGAACTTCCTTAGCGCACTGCGTTTGGCTGGACGATTCCGACATTGCGATTATGGCAAAAACTGGAGCGACAGTCGTACACAATCCCCTCAGCAACTTGCGGTTAGGAAGCGGCATTGCACCGATTTTGAAATATCGTCAAGCGGGAGTTAACGTATCTTTTGGCTGCGACGGCGCTGCTAGCAATGACTCTCAAGATTTGCTGGAAGCGATTAAAATTGGTTCGATTTTGCACAATATCACGGATTTGGATTACCGCCAATGGATTACACCGCGCCAGTCTGTAGAAATGGCATCCCTGGGAGGAGCAAAAGGCTTGAATCTCGCCGATGAAATGGGTTCGCTGACAGTCGGGAAAAAAGCAGATTTTGTGCTGTATGATTTAACCAATTTATCATTGCTGCCGCGCACCGATCCGATTGGCTTGCTAATATTAGGGCGCCCGACTAATGCGGTAGACAGCGTTTGGGTAAACGGCAAGCAAATTGTCGCCGAAGGTAAGGTGAAAACGATCGATGTTGATGCTTTGAGGCGGGAATTATTCGATCGCAGCGAGTGGACTAGCAAGCGTCAATCGCAAACGGTGAGCGAGATTGAAGCGCACTATCGAAAAGTCATGAACCTGCAAGGTTATTCTTAGTAGGGTAAAACTCACATCTTGCACCATTCTCAAGAACAGGCAAGATGTCTGTTCTTGAGAATGGTGCTATTGAGTGAGGTAAAATAGAACTCTCACAATAATCATATTTGCGAAAAATTGATGATTAAACTGCACAAATGGCAGCGGATACTGGCTTTAATAGTTGTTTTTGCGATCGCCCTTACCTCCTCCGCGATTTTATCCCCCCGTCTCTTGGCTCAAACCCCGCCCAAAACCCCAACAACCGAATTGCGCGGCGTCTGGCTGACGAACATTGACAGCGACGTTATTTTCTCCCGCAACAACATCATTGACGCTGTAAATCGACTGGATCAACTCAATTTTAATACCATCTATCCCACGGTTTGGCAAGGAGGCTATACGCTTTATCCGAGTGCTGCCGCCCAACGAGTATTCGGACAGTCGATCGACCCATCGCCCGGATTGAAAGACCGAGACACCCTCAAAGAAATTATAGCACAATCCCGCCCAAAAGGTATAGCAGTAATCCCCTGGTTTGAGTTTGGTTTCATGGCTCCAGCCGAATCGGAATTAGCCACACTTCACCCAGAGTGGCTGGCGCAGCGGCGCGACGGTTCAACTATTTGGAAAGAAGGCAAACACGATCGAGTTTGGCTGAATCCCTTTCATCCCCAAGTGCAGCAATTTATCTTAAGTTTAATCCTAGAAATTGTCGATAATTATGATATAGATGGCATTCAATTTGACGACCATTTCGGCTTGCCAGTAGAATTTGGCTACGAGCCATTAACAGTGTCAATGTATCAGGAACAAATCAAAAGTCCTCCCTCCGACGACCCCCGCGAAACCTTCTGGGTGCGCTGGCGCGCCGACAAAATCAACGACTTCATGGGGCGAATTTCCCGCGCCATCAAATCCCGCAAAGAAAAATGTATTGTCAGCTTATCTCCGAACCCTTTTCACTTTTCTTTACCCGCCCACTTGCAGGACTGGTTTACCTGGGAAAGACGCGGCTACATCGACGAAATTGTGTTGCAGGTTTATCGCAGCGATATCAAGCGTTTTAGTGCCGAACTGGAACGGGAAGAAGTCAAATTGGCTAAACTTAACATTCCAACTGCGATCGGCATTTTAACAGGCCTTAAAAATAATTCCGTTCCCCTCAAACAAATTCAAGAACAAGTGCAAGAAGTGCGAAAAAGAGATTTTGCTGGCGTGTCGTTCTTTTTCTACGAAAGTTTGTCGAATTGGGCGAAGGAAACCCCCGAACAGCGCAATAATGCCTTGCAAGAATTCTTTCCCACAAAGATGCAGCGCCCGCCCTCCGAAGCCAGAATTTGAAACCCACGGTTAAAATGAGAAAAATCATACAGCGCTTAGGAATTGTCATCTTATCTTTAAGCGCTTTCTTAACAATTGGCTATTTCACTCCCAGAAAGTGGGGAAATTACTCGCAAGCAGATTGCACAATCTCTCTATACATTTCCAACCAAGGCATCCACACCGAAATCATTGTTCCAGTTAAAAATGAATATTTTGACTGGAATCAATTTTTACCGCTAACAGAAATAGGGCGGGATGCCACTTCTGATTATAAATATTTGTCTTTTGGCTGGGGAGATCGAGCTTTTATGTTGGAAACTCCCACATCAGGAAGTATCAACCCAGTTACAGCTTTCAAAGCGCTATTTCTCCCTACTCCCTCTACCGTACAGGTTCAAAGTTATCGGGCTTTTCCCCAAAGTATAGAAACAAAATGTGTCAAATTTAGCGGCGAAAATTATCTGATGCTGGTAAATTTTATTAAAAATTCATTCCTATTAGACGCAGCAGGTAAGAAAATGAAAATTAGCTACGGCTACGACAACAGCGATAGTTTTTATGAAGCAAAAGGCAGTTACTCTATTTTGAGAACTTGCAATGACTGGACGGCCGAAGCTTTGCAAAAAGCTGATGTCAACACTCCGTTATGGTCAACGCTTTCTTCGGCGATTATGTTTCATCTTAATAGCGGTTGCGAATGTCACAAATAAATGGTATTAGGTAAGGGCAATAATATCTTTACTTTCGGTTATAAAATTTATAATGAATGATTATGTATGGGTTGGGAGCTTAAAGTTGCATTCTTTTTTTTAACTGGTATAATTATTACCAATTTGAGCAAAAATCATGAATGTAATTCCAGCGATCGACTTATTGGATGGAAAATGCGTCAGATTGTATCAGGGAGACTACGCGAAGTCTCAAACTTTTAACGACAACCCCGTCGAAGTCGCCCGACAGTGGGTAAATGAAGGCGCGACAATGCTGCATTTAGTAGACCTCGACGGCGCCAAAGCAGGTCATCCAGTCAACCAAGCAGCCATTGAAGCGATCGTCCGATCAGTAGACGTTCCCTGTCAAGTAGGTGGCGGAATGCGCGATCGCGCTTCTGTTGCTGCTATCCTCAATTTAGGCGTTCGGCGCGCCATTCTCGGCACTGTCGCCGTCGAACAACCGCAATTAGTCGGCGAATTGTGCGCCGAATTTCCCGGCCGAATTCTGGTTGGCATCGATGCCAGAAATGGTAAAGTTGCTACTAGAGGCTGGCTAGAAACTTCGGAAGTTTTAGCGACAGAATTGGCGCAAAAAATGGCCGAGTTAGGGGCGGCTGAAATTATATACACCGACATTCACCGCGACGGTACTATGGAAGGGCCGAATTTGGAATCTTTGCGCGAAATTGCTAACGCTATTTCGATTCCGGTGATTGCTTCAGGTGGCGTTAGTTCGATCGCCGATTTGTTGAGTTTGCTGGCTTTGGAACCAATTGGTGTCAAAAGTGCGATCGTCGGTAGGGCAATTTATACCGGCGATATCTTGCTAAAAGAAGCAATTCAAGCAGTCGGACAAGGGCGGTGGCAGGATGTACCGCCAGATTTGGGTTCTTCAAGCTTTGCTTGATAGTCATGTCGAGTTAACTGGCTACCCAATATGTAACAGTTATCAATTTTCCGACTCACAGTCAACAGTCAACAGTCATTAGTCATTAGTCATTAGTCATTAGTCATCAGTCAACAGTCAACAGTCATCAGTCAACAGTCAACAGTCAACAGTCACCGTAGAATCGTCTTTCTTACCATCATCGTAACCATGTTTTTGAACCATACAATTACAGCTTTAAGTTCTGGGATGGCATCCCTAGTTGCTCCCATACCTTTGTTAGCAACAGTGGATGCAGAGAATTCGCCGATCGTTCTGAGCGGAGTTTTGCTCAGTTTGGTAGTGATTTATCTCGCCAGTAAATTAGGCGCGGAAGCGGCTAAAAAGTTCGATTTACCGCCGGTTTTGGGTGAACTTGTAGCAGGGGTAATTGTTGGCGTATCTGCTTTACACCTGGTCATTTTTCCCGAAGCAGGGCTGTCAGCCTCAGACTCAGGGATTATGACAGTTGTGCAATCGATTAATCATCTGTCTCCTGCCGCCCTCACCAGTGTGTTTGAATCGCAGAGTGAAGTCATTTCAGTGCTGGCTGAAATAGGCGTGATTGTTCTGCTGTTTGAAATTGGTTTGGAGTCGGATATCAGACAACTCAAGGAAGTGGGGGTTCAAGCTGTCGTGGTCGCTTGTGTGGGCGTGGCATTTCCCTTTGCCGCCGGTACTGCGGGCTTGATGCTCATTTTCCACACGGCGGCGATTCCGGCGATTTTTGCGGGGGCTGCTTTGACGGCAACCAGCATCGGAATTACCTCCAAAGTTTTGTCGGAATTAGGACAACTCAAATCTAAAGAAGGTCAAATCATTGTTGGTGCGGCGGTGATTGATGATGTGCTAGGAATTATTGTCCTAGCTGTTGTTGCCAGTTTAGCGAAAACCGGTGAGATTGATGTTGTTAATGTCATCTATTTGATTGTCAGTGCAACTGCCTTTCTGCTCGGTTCTATTCTGTTGGGCGGCATCTTCAACAAAAGCTTCACTGCGGTGGTGGAGAAACTCAAAACTCGCGGTAATATAGTCATCCCGGCATTTATCTTTGCTTTCTTCATGGCTTTTCTGGGCAACGCAATTCATCTCGAAGCGATTTTGGGTGCGTTTGCGGCTGGTTTGGTGTTGGATGAAAGCGATGCCCGCAACGAGTTGGATGAACTGGTGAAGCCCATCGCGGATTTCCTGGTTCCCATCTTTTTTGTGACGGTGGGAGCTCGGGCGGATTTGGGGGTTTTGAACCCAACAGTGCCGGATAATCGGGCTGGTCTTTTGATTGCCGTATTTTTGATTGTGGTTGCGATTTTTGGCAAGCTGGTGACTGGTTGGGTGGTGTTTGGTCTGCCGGGAATCAATCGATTGGCGATCGGAGTGGGGATGATTCCTCGGGGCGAAGTCGGCTTAGTGTTTGCCGGCATCGGTTCGGCGAGTGGGGTTTTGGATAAACCGTTAGAAGTCTCGATTATTATCATGGTGATTCTGACGACTTTTTTGGCTCCGCCTTTTCTGCGGGTTGCCTTTGGTGATACGGTAGAGCCTCCTGCTAGTGGCGAACCTTCTAGCGAGCAAATCGTTTGATTAGCGGGTGATATTAAGCCTGTGTTGAGGTGGTTGGGGGCGATCGGCTGGTCTTGAACCACTTTCCGGCGATCGTCTCCATTGTTACTCATTAGCCTCCAGGCTATCTTGCATTTTCACACCAACCACAGCAGCCGGATCTAAACTTTCTAGCAGTGCGTTTGACACATTTTGTCGATCGACCAGGCTGCGGTTTTGATTAAGTTTATAGTTGCCTTCCAACCGAGCAATAGTCCTCTCAAAACCCACAATGCCGTTCATCAAAGCTTCCCGAAATCTGTTCGATAAACTATCCCAGTGCGATTTGTAGCTAGCTTCATCAGAAAAAATGGGTCTGAAACCCCGTCCTTGTAGGACGGCTTTACATAGATTTTTGTTAAGACGTACCATCTTACATAAGAGGTGCTACTATGTAAAACATCACATTTAAAGTAAGCATGACACTAAAAGCCTTCAGCTATCGATTATACCCAACGCCGGAACAGGAAAATTTGTTGC
>NZ_JAUBVE010000055.1:0-9101 GCF_036705715.1 Microcoleus sp. AT3-D2
TTGTCGGTTGATGTTACCCACTCACAAAAGCGTTCCCAGACGTTGGCACTTTCGCGCTGCTGTAAGGTTGTTGTCATGGTTTTATGATTGCTGTATTTGGTTGTCAATGTTCGGATGATGTTTATATTATTACGCCTATCGTTAAGGTTTGTAAAGGGGTTGAGCGACAGTTAAACTGATGACTGTGATTAGGAAAGCTGATGTAAGGAGGGACAGGGGCGTAGCTTGCGGGGTCCGACGCCATCGCGTCCGCGCGACAAGATATGCCAGCGTGTTCTTCGGCGCACCTCAACCCTAACGAACGGGAGCGATGGGAGGTGGAGAAGGTAGAGGAACAGGAGCGAGGACAGGTGGAGAGACTGGCCTGCGAGCAGGTGGAGAAATCCTGAACTGCTGGAGTTGCTGCGGGGTGAGCGATCGCAAAATTCTTAGTCCGAGAGTCTCTCGCGAGATACTTAAAGCGTAGGATGGCTCCAAATACGGGCGGAAATTTGATTTGTTGTTCAAATAGCTTTCCATGAAAGCTAGGCTGAGTCCGCTGAGGTAGCGACGGGCTAAAACTGGTTCCGGCCCGATGACCTGTGGTGGTGGCAGAAAGAGGCTTTGAGGGGAATCCTCGATCGTTGAGAAGTGAGTCCCGTTGTTCATCAGTACCAGATATTTGTTGGGCGATGTCAGCCATGTGAACGGTTGAATTTGTTCGAGCAAAGCGGGGGCGACGGTATCGGCGCTGCCTGCGATTAACATGACAGGGATTTGGATTTTGCTAAGGTTTGTTTCTCCGAGAATGCTGCTAACGATCGGGTTGATGGCGATCACAGCTTTGATGCGCGGGTCGTCGAAATTGTACTGGTTGCGCTCTAGGCCGCGGGCGCGGCACTGCAACAGTAGGGAGAGGTTCCAACTATCGTTTTCGAGTCCGCAATCTTTGTCTAGCTGTGCAAAATTAATCCCCGCCCCGGCTAATGCTAAAGCCGTATAGCCACCGAAAGACTGGCCGATGACGCCGACCCGCTGCAAGTCGAGCTGCCCTTGATAGGCAGGATTGGTGGTAGAAAGTTGGGTTAAATAATCGAGCAAGTCTTTGATGTCGAGGGGGCGGTTGATAAATTCTGCTGGTTCTGCTACTTCATTGGCTCTGCCTGTTACCAAGTTTTGGATTTGTTGGGCGTTGCTGCCGGGGTGTTCGGGGACGGCGACGGCAAAGCCGTAGGAGGCTAGGTGTTTGGCTAAATACTCGAAGGAAAGGCGATCGGAACCTAAACCGTGGGAAATTACTACTACTGGGGCCGGTTGCGGGCTGCCCTGCGGCAGGTAAATGTCCATATCAAACGTGCGAGGGCGATTTGGACTCGTCACAGTTACCGATGATTTTTTCCAAGTATAGGGGCCCGGTAGCTGGGGCTGCAGCATTGCGGCGGGTGGTATGGCGGGTTCCGAGGCTGCTTGTGCTTCGGACAATTGAGCGACTCCGGCGATCGTCTGATTGGAACGGTTGATCAGCGATGTCAGTTCGTTGGCGATACCCAAGGCGCGGGCGATGTCAATCCTGATGCCATAGGTGGGGAATTTCCGCAGCACGTTGAGAATTGTCAGGCCTTCGGGATCTGAGGCTGCTAAAATCAGGGCGGCTCGGATGGCATAAAATCCAGGCTGCCGAGCTTTGGTTTGAATTACTCGGCCTAAGCGTCTCAGCAGCACTTCTCCTTGAGGCGTGTAGAGAAATTGGGCGATCGTCACCTGGCTAATTTCAGCTTTCGCTTGCAGGGCGCTGCGAATCTCAGCTAGCTGAGATTCTTTGATGTACTGAGCGAAGCCGTCCAAGTTCGAGTCTATTTTGCCTTCTTTGGCGAACAGTGCCAGGGATTCGATGGGAACTGATTCTTCTAGCGGCCCGTAAGTTACGTAAATTCGCTCGGCACCCATTGCCGGTGCGGCGGTGCAAACAGCCGTGAATGCAAACAATCCTAGGTATTTTTGGGCGATCGACCGCCGAGTGCGAAGGGCAGCAGTGGAGAGACTCGGAAACAGACTGTTCATAACTTTCACACCTAGGACTTCTAATAATTAGTCGGTGAAATGATGTAAATTGTTTCGCCAACATTTAATGCCAAAAAATCGATCTGTTGCTTCGGATGCTTCGGAAATTAGGTTATCTTGGGAAGCATAGCCAAAAGAGCAATTTTCTGACCTGACAAGACTAGCTGAAATTTAAAATTCAACGCCGAGGGGTCAAACCTACTGGAAGGCCCATTGATTATTTTTTCAGCTATGCAAGATATTTTCGATCAAGTTTGTAACTACAGCCTGAGTGAGAGAATTTATGATGTTCAATGCAACTGCTATCCTGATTGACGCTTTTGTGCAAGAGTTGCAGGCCGGCTACCGTCGCACCTACGGCAAGTACAAGCCTGACTACCCTGAAATTATCGCCTGGGCAGGGACTATGGCTCTGGAAAATATCGCTAACTGCGATGCTCTATACCACAATGTGGAACACACAATGCTCGTGGCTTTGGTGGGACAAGAGATTCTCCGCGGCAAGCATATTCGCGAAGGGGGAGTGTCGCCGGAAGATTGGCTGCACTACCTGATCTCGCTGCTGTGTCACGATATCGGCTACGTCAAAGGTGTTTGCCGCCAAGACCAAGAAGCTGTGGGCCTCTACGCTACGGGTATTGAGGGGGGCATGGTTTCTGTGCCGATCGGGGCAACTTCTGCCAGTTTAACTCCTTATCATGTCGATCGAGGAAAACTCGTAATTGACGAACGCTTCGGCGGCCATACATTAATTGATGCCGAACAAATCAAGCGCAATATTGAATTGACGCGTTTCCCAGTTCCTGCTAGCGAAACTCATCAAGACAGAAATAATTATTCGGGACTCGCTAGGGCCGCTGATTTGATCGGTCAATTGAGTGATCCAAATTACCTGCGGAAAATAAGTGCCCTGTTCTACGAATTTGAGGAAGTCGGCACTAATAAAATCTTGGGCTACAAGTCTCCGGGAGATTTACGACAAAATTACGCTAAGTTTTATTGGAATGGAGTTTTTCCCTACATTCCAGCAGCTTTGAACTACTTAGAATTAACCCAGGGAGGCAAACAAATTATTGCCAACCTCTACGCCAATGTATTTCAGGTAGAACACGCTGAACCCCTCGCTTTCACCAAGCCAAATGCTCAAGAATTCCCCAAATCCCGCCCCAATAGCAACTTGAACGGCGAAAAAGATGGTGATGAAAATCTTCAACCTTCCATGTCCGGGGAAAACAAGAAATTTGCCGAGTTTCAAGACTTAAATTTGTGAGATTTACGCCAAAAATTCTGCATCTATAAAAGCGAGTCAGTGGATTTTAAAATTTAGAATTCGGCGTGACAGGTTTGCCGCAACGTTCGGCGTTCAATCAGTCGAAGGATTTGAAATTTACTCCATAGATGAATCTGGGAGGTTGAACAAGAGTCTAAAATTTTGGCCGATTGGCAACTCCGGTCGAAAAGTAAGTATCCGTTTTTGGGCAGGGTGAAAATTAGGATAAGTTTTGATTTTCTAGTTGCTGGCTCTTGATTTTGAGCTCAAATTGACGTTGCTCATCTCAAATCTAAAATCGGTTTGGCAGCAGAGAGGTAGCTCGATACTTTTTTTTTAAGCTAAAATGAAGAGTCATTATCAAAAATTTAACATCGAAAATCGAAAACCTTAAATTGATATGGCAGCAGAAATTCAGCAGCAAATTCAACAGTTGAGGCAGCAGCTACAGGAAGCTAGCTATGCTTACTATGTTCTCGATGCGCCGATCATGCCAGATGAAGTGTACGATCGACTTTATCGCCAGTTGCAAGAATTAGAATCAGATTATCCTGAATTAATTACTGCGGAAAGTCCGACTCAGCGCGTGGGAGAACAGCCTGCTACTCAATTTTTTAGCGTCAAACACAATATTCCTCTCTACAGTTTGGAAAATGCTTTTAATTTTGAAGAATTTGCTAAATGGCAGGAACGCTGGCAAAGGGTAGCGCCCCCCCTAACCCCCGGTCAAGAAGGAAATGCACCCCCCCTCACCCCCCCTTATCAAGGGGGGGGACTTGATGGAAATGCACCCCCCCTAACCCCCGGTCAAGAAGGAAATGCACCCCCCCTAACCCCCCATTATCAAGGGGGGGGACTTGATGGAAATGCACCTGGGCTTAGCAATCAGGAAAACAGGGAAACTACTCCCCCCCTTAGCAAGGGGGGGTTGGGGGGGGTTTCCTATGTTTGCGAATTGAAAATTGACGGTTCTGCTTTAGCATTAACCTATGAAAATGGGGTTTTAGTTCGCGGTGCGACACGGGGAGACGGCATTGCCGGAGAGGAAATTACTCAAAATGTCAAAACTATTCGATCGATTCCTTTAAAGCTCAATTTAGATAATCCGCCGCCTGTTGTGGAAGTGCGGGGAGAAGCTTTTTTGTCTTTAGCTGTGTTTGAGGAAATTAATCGGGAACGGGAAAAAGCAGGGGAACAATTGTTTGCTAATCCTCGGAATGCTGCGGCGGGTACGCTGCGGCAGTTGGATTCTAAAATTGTGGATAAGCGCAAGTTGGATTTCTTTGCTTATACTCTGCATTTAGATCGGGGTAACGAGGGTAACACGCAGTGGGAATCGTTGGAATTGTTGCGACGAATGGGGTTTAAGGTGAATCCCTATCGCAAAATTTGCTATTCTTTGGATGAGGTTCGCGAGTATTACGAATATTGGGATACTGAGCGGCGGAATTTGCCTTACATGACGGATGGGGTTGTTGTTAAGATTAATTCGGTTTTGCTGCAACGACAACTTGGTTTTACTCAGAGGTTTCCGCGTTGGGCGATCGCCCTGAAGTATCCCGCTGCCGAAGTGCCTACAATAGTAGAAGCTGTCACTGTCCAAGTAGGGAGAACCGGGGCTCTGACGCCTGTAGCGGAACTCAAATCGGTGCAGTTGGCGGGGACGACGGTTTCGCGGGCTTCTCTCCATAATAGCGATCGACTTTCCGATCTGAACCTGCACATTGGCGATACTGTAATTGTCAGAAAAGCTGGGGAAATTATACCAGAAGTTGTGCGAGTTTTACGGGAACTTCGCCCCCAAAATGCTCAACTTTTCCAAATGCCTAGTTGCTGTCCCGAATGCGAACAGCCTGTGGTTCGGGAAAAGGGGGAGGCCGTTACTCGCTGCATCAATACATCTTGTCCAGCGATTTTGAGGGGTTCGCTGATTCATTTTTGCAGCCGGGATGCTCTGGATATTAACGGTGTTGGCGAAAAGTTGGTGCAGCAGATGGTTGATAGCAATCTGGTGCATTCTGCGGCGGATTTGTACGATTTGACTGCGGAAAGATTGATGAGTTTGGAACGCATGGGTAAGAAGTTAGCAGAAAAGTTGGTAAGTGCGATCGCCCAATCGAAAAATCAACCTTATTCGCGCGTACTTTACGGCTTGGGCATCCGCCACGTCGGCAGCGTGAATGCTCAATTGCTGACAGAAAGGTTTGCAAATGTGGAAGAGTTAGCAGGGGTATCGGCGGCATCGATTGAGGGCGTTTACGGCATCGGCCCGGAAATTGCTCAAGCTGTTTATCAGTGGTTTAGAGTGCCGGCAAATCAAAGTTTAATTGCACGGTTGAAAACTGCAGGCTTGCAATTGCAGTCAGAAGTAAAAAATCCCAATTTAGCCAGCACAAATTTACAACTTGCAGGCAAAAGCTTTGTGCTTACCGGAACTTTGCCCACTTTGAAACGAGATGAAGCTAAAGATTTGATTCAAAAAGCAGGAGGTAAAGTCACAAGTTCTGTGAGTGCTAAAACTGATTATGTGGTTGTGGGAGAAGATGCGGGTTCTAAGTTGGAAAAGGCTCAATCTTTGGGAATCGAACTACTTTCGGAATCTGAGTTATTAGAACTGCTATCGAAACCATAAATGATTGGTGAAAGTCAATATATCTCTCTTTGCTCTTTCTCTGCGCCCTCTGCACTATCTGCGGTTCCCAAAAAAAGCGCTGATTCATTTCAGCCGTTTTCAAAGAAAATCCCCAACAATTCTATTACCGTCGGTGCAAAATAGCCGATCCTCTTCGAGGACCCTGCTAACGCGAATTGGGCAATACCTCAAAAGGCATAGAAATCGCGAGCGCACTTGGTGAATATATATACTTCTCCGGCGGTACTGCCCGAATCTGTTGTCGGTACAGGCTAGTTTTGCTAAAATTTGATAAAGTTTGCAATAGCGATGGCAACTGCCAGCTTAGCCAAATCCCAGCAATCATAGGAGATACATTATGTCGGAAATTCCAACAGAACAAACACAAACAAACTTGACAACTCCAGAAATAACTACCGAAAGCTCAATTTCTGGAGTGGAAAACGTGAAAAACAGTGTGGGAAATGTCTTAAATAGTTGGAAGTTGAAAGCAGGATTAGCCGTTGCTGTACTTTTGGGAGTTTTGCTATTTGCTTTCTACTGGCAGCATATGATTGCAGTCGTAGGTATGAAGAGTTGGTCGGCGCGATCGGGAGCTAACCCGATCGAATGTATGGTAAGAGATACTAATAACGACCAGTATGTCAGTTGCAGTGCCCTCCTCGATCAGCAGATTGTTCCTCTTGAGTGCAGTTCGAGTTTGTTCAACATCGGTTGTCGAGTCAATTACGGAACTGCGGCACCTAATCCGAGACTGATGAACCCTAGATAGAGCATCTGCGGGTTAGAGATGATTGTTGAACGAACAGATTTGCTACTGAAAATATGGGACTTACAAAAAAACTCTCACCGTAAAAATACTCTAGCAATAAAGAGCGGAAAACTATTGTTTTTCTTGTCATAAATTAGCAGGTAAGTCTACTTACCTGCTATTGCTATTCGGTAATCTGTGAAAGATGATGTGCAGCAGTATATTGGCACTCAGAAGATTTTTGATGATATTACTTTGGTGGTGATGAAGCAGAAATAGAGTTCTAAATCCCCTGGAGCGGCGGTTGAAATTGCGGCAGCCACGGGCGAACCGCCCCAACCACCCCAAGCGGGCATTGCCCCTAATGTAGAAACTTTCGTCCCTAAGAAGTGGAGACTGAAAAATAAAAATGGCTGCTTACCAAGGGCTTCCGATCATGGTGAAACTACTCCAATAGTAAGGATGAGAAAAGTTTTGGTTTGTTTGTTGTAAATTAGCAGGTAAATTTAACTTGCCGCCTGTTGTTACTAGCTGTCCGTTTTCCAATCGCACTTTACCGGACATTATTGCTTGTTGAGTCAGTTGCAAAGCTTCTGCCTTAGTTGTTGTTCCTCGCAACTGGTGGTAAAATTCGCTCATTAGCCCCAAAGTGCCTCCATCGTCAACATACCACAAACTCCCTAAAGCAGATTTTGCGCCGGATTTTACTGCTAAACCTCCAAAACCTAACTCTGCTTCCCGATCGCCCACAGCAGTTCTACAAGCACTTAATACTAACAAGTCTACCTGCGGATTGCGCCAATTCAAACTCTCCATGCGATCGAGCTGCAATTTGGAATTCCACATTTGAATGTAGGAATTGCTCGCTTTTCCCGGTTTGAATTCAGCGTGAGTTGCTAGGTGAACGATCCGAAATCCTCCCTTGGTGTGTTCCGAGGTGAGATTATCTAAAGTGAAAGCAGAATTGAGGAAAGATGGGCTCTGCCACTGAGCCGAAATCGCCTGCAATTCGATCGGCACACTGGGCAATGGATGTTGGTCAACAAATTCTGACCTTCCCATTGCTAGCACGGTGGCGTCTCTAACAGCTTTATAATCGGTATTAGTCGAACTAAAACTTGGAATTAGGCTGAAACTGTATTTTTCAATCAAAAAGCCTTTACCGTCATGCAAAGCGGCAAAGGGCAGGCTTCGCAATCCCGCATCGACTGACAGTAACAAAGTCTGAATTCCTAAGTTTTCTAAGTCTTTTTCTAGGGGTGCGATCGCCCATTTATATAGTTGCTGGGCGGCGGCTAGATAAGTGCTAGTATCGCGTTTTGCGGGATTGGTAATTTCATTGCGAAACTCCTGAACGGTGGGGAAAAGAGCTCCTCTGTTGGCTTCGGGGACGCTGTAGTGAATAGGCCGCCCCACGGGAGGAACTAAAATTAGTTCCAGTCGATCTTCTCGCGAGACTATGTAGATAATACCAGACCGCTTGCCGGTTTGCTGTTCGATATTTTGTAAAGTTTGTTGGAAGGTCGAAATCAAGACATTTTCCTCTGGGAGGTTGGCTTTTACCCCCAAGTATTCTCCAAATTCTTGATTCCTCATTTCTTCGATTCCCCAGACTGTTTTCTGGATATCGTTACCTTCAAAAAGTTGATCGGGAGACGGGGCGTATCCCAGAACTAAATTAGAAGTAGGGTTGACTGTTGGCGCTGGTTCGCTGCTAACTGTTGGCTGTGGGTAGCCCGGGGGCAACTGACTGGTGATACTTTGATCGATGGTTAAAACTCGATCGGCTGCTACACCGGGATTGTCTAGCGGTGGAATTTTGCGACGTTGAAAGTCTTCTGAATCAGGGGTTGAAGATTCTCCTTGCGGTGTGGGTGTATCGGCGGCTGTGGGCGATGTTGGTGCTGTCACAGGTGCGGGCACTTGTATTTCCGTAGGATCGATCGGAGTGGGAGTGACACTTGGAGTGGGAGTGACACTCGGAGTGGGAGTGACACTCGGAGTGGGAGTGGGAGTGACACTCGGAGTGGGAGTGACACTCGGAGTGGGAGTGGGAGTGACACTCGGAGTGGGAGTAAGAGTGACACTTGGAGTGGGAGTGACACTTGGAGTGGGAGTGGGAGTGACACTCGGAGTGGGAGTGACACTTGGAGTGGGAGTGGGAGTGACACTCGGAGTGGGAGTGACACTTGGAGTGGGAGTTGGAGTGACACTCGGAGTGGGAGTGACACTTGGAGTGGGAGTGGGAGTGACACTTGGAGTGGGAGTTGGAGTGACTAGCGGAGTGGGAGTTTCACTCGGAGTCGGAGTTGGAGTGACTAGCGGAGTGGGAGTTTCACTCGGAGTGGGAGTGGGAGTTACTACCGGAGTTGGAGTGACAACTGGAGTGGGAGTGGGAGTGACAACTG
>NZ_JAUBVE010000055.1:9201-47493 GCF_036705715.1 Microcoleus sp. AT3-D2
GAGTGGGAGTGGGAGTTACTACCGGAGTTGGAGTTTCACTCGGAGTGGGAGTGGGAGTTACTACCGGAGTTGGAGTTTCACTCGGAGTGGGAGTGGGAGTTACTACCGGAGTTGGAGTTGGCGTTGGCGTCGGGTCGATCGCGTCATCAGTCAAAAACGCAATATTACCAACACTACTAGAACGCGGAAACGACTGCGATGTGATGGTAGATTGTCCCGTTGTAATTGCACCCGCCGTACCGTTGCTAGCAGCATCCCCCACTACAAACGGTTGAATCGGCGTCCCTCCATCTCCCCCAGCGTGTGTAATTGCGATATTTCCGCCACCTGCGCCGCCAGCAGTAGAAATGCTAGCAAATCCCGTCGGCGACAGTGGGGTTGAAAAAGTACCCGTAGCGCGGAAAAAATTGCCTGTTATTGCTGTGACATCGCCACCGGTGCCACCTGTACCGCCTTGGGCATTGATAAACTCTACTTGAATATCGCCGATCGGATCTAAGAACACATTGCCGGCATTTCCGACTATACCGCTAGAGTTAATTTGTCCGGCCGTAATTGAAGTTATCGCCTTAACAGTTATGTTACCGCCACTGTTTCCCGATGTATTCAAATTGCCTGCGGTGAAATTGTTACCGCTTGTAAATATAATTTCTCCCCCATTAGCAGTAATATTTTTAACGGTTATATCGCCCTTGGCAGTAATATCGACTTTGGCGGCGGTGACATCTCCCGATAAGTTGACTTTTTCCGTGTTTAGTGCTGTCAATTGTTGCGCGTTAATTGTCGAGTTTGCTGTCACATTGCCAGCATTTTCGATCGCAAAATTTCCTAACTTGCTGGTGGCACCCACCGCACCGTTAAAAGTGATGCTGCCGCTACCGGAGGCTAGAGTTAAGTTGCGGGCATTAATGCTGTCACTGTCGATCACACCAAAAGCAATATTCCCCCCGGCCGTACTCAACATCGCATCCTTTGTCAAAACCAAAGCATTGCTAATATTAATGTTGCCGTTATTAGTCGTAATATTCCCCCCTAATTTAGTATTTAAAGCCGTAACGTTAAAACCAGAATCGCTTTTAACATTTCCGATAAATTCCGCATTCGATGCAGTAACATTCACAACAGATAGTGGCGTTGTTTCGCCGATATTTCCTTGCAGTAGCACATTACCATTCGCGGCATCTAAGCCCAATAAATGAGTGCCGTCGATCGCACCTTTTATATTAATACTACCAACGCTGCTTTTGAGATCAACCTGGCTTCCTAGTTGAACGTTGCCAATCAAATCTATATTGTTAGTTGTATTGATGCCACGATTCAAATTAATTGTTGAACCTTGGAGAGCAACACGGCTGTTGTCAAGTCCGGTAATAGTGCCATCAAGTGCGATCGTACCTGTTCCCGTTTGGATATTTACTGGATCTAAAAATGTGAGATTAAAGGGAATACTAATATTAGCACTGCTATCCGATCGCCCGATCGCGATCGAGCTAAATCCATTTTGAATCAAATTAAGTTCCGATGCAGTCAAATCTAAAGCGCTAGTATTGTTATCAATTCCGCCAATAACACTATTTTGTCCGGCTGTTGCGGGTTGCAGGGTTAGCGCGCCCGTACCAGAAACATTCCCGGCAAAATCAATTTCACCGGCAGTTAAATTCAACGGGTTACCACCTGCAGATAAAGTAGAACCGAAAGCAAGGGTTGCATCTCCCAGAGCAAAACTTACAGGAGCTTTTAATGTCACCGGGCCGCTAAAACTAATGTTATCATTAGTTGTGGTGATATTTCCGTTAACCGCAACAGTTCCCCCGCCATTCTGAATAAATGCACCGTCTAAGTTCAGGTTTTTCTCAATATTGAGATTCACCTTAGTGGTAATTGTGAGCGTGCCCTCATTGGTTGTTGTTACAGTTTCTTTGAGATTAACATTATCAGCAGCAATACCGAGATTTCCAGCTACGTCAACTGTCTTGTTGAAAGTAATGTCGCTGCCTAAAAAAACCGAGTTTTTGGCAACAGTCACTGCATCTGCATAAGTTTGACTGCCAGTTGTAGTGACATTGCCACCTAAAGAAACCTTGCTGTTGGCAGTTAAACTTGTGAGAGGAGTTGTTTCGCCGATCGCACTTTTGAAGGTAAGATTACCGCTAGCCGCCTTCACAGTCAAATCGCTGGTACCGTCTACAGTATTATCGAAAGTAATGCTGTCACCTGAAAGAATCGGATTGTTGGCAATTGTCACTGCATCTCCGTAGGTTTGACTGCCGTTTGTAGTAACATTTCCCTTCACTTGAGTTGTGCCGCCAGCATCTGTAGTCAAACTCGCGGCATTGACTGTTTGATTAAATGCGGTTGTGCCTGTAGAGTTAGCTGTTAAATTGCCGATCGCACTTAAACTCCCAACTGCACCATTGAAGGTAACATTACCAGTACCCCCATTCACAGTTAAATCGCTGATGCCATTAACAGTATTATTGAAAGTAACTTCGCTGCCTGCGAGAATCGGATTGTTGGCAATTGTAACTGCATCTCCATAGGTTTGACTGCCGATTGTAGTGACATTTCCCTTGACTTGAGTTGTACCGCCAGCATCTGTCGTCAAACTCGCGGCATTGACTGTTTGATTAAATGCGGTTGTGCCTGTAGAGTTAGCTGTTAAATTGCCGATCGCACTTGCAGCACCAACAGCACCATTGAAGATAACATTACCGCTAACCGCCTTCGCAGTCAAATCGCTGCTGCCGTTAACTGTATCGTTGAAAGTAATTTCGCTGCCTGCGAGAATGGGATTGTTGGCAATTGTAACTGCCTCTCCATAAGTTTGAGTGCCAGTTGTAGTGACATCACCCTTAAGTTCGGTTGTACCGCCAGCATTGGTGGTGAAACTGGTAGCCTTGACAGCATTAAATGTAGTTGAACCAGCACTCTTGACGGTGAGATTTCCTATTCCTAATACTGTCGCGTCGCCGATCAAACCTTTAACCTCAATTTTTCCAGTACCTGTTTCTAAAGTGAGATTGCCAGTGCCATCAATGTTATTGTTAAACAGAATATTGCCACCTGCTGAAATGCCATTGCTGACTAAGACGCTATCTCCAACTAAGGTATTGCCGTTAATTGTGATATCTTGAGATTCGGTGGTAATATCGCCACTTAAGTTATTAGTTGTAGCATTGAGAGTAATTGAAGCATTATCAGTTCCCGAAATCGATTGATTGGGATTGACAAAAATAGTGCCTTGAGTATTGAAAGTCACAGGATCTTTAAAAGATATCTGCAAATCCTCTACAGTGATATTGCCTGTGGTAGTATTAGTTCCCAAAACAATTCCACTAAATCCATTAGCCAATGCCGATAAAAACGGCGTTCCTAAATCGATCGCCTGTGGATCATCGTCAACAGGTTCAGCCTGGAAACGAATTCCGAAATTTGGCAAAGGCTGAATTGACAAAGTACCTTTACTCTGCACGGAATCAGAACCTCCCAAAAAGCCAATCTCATTGCCACTAATGGTAATATTTCCAGTACCGGGCAATCCATTAGCATCAATGCCTTGTATCCCAACTTGCTTGGGAGTTGCGATCGCAATATCTCCGGCGCTACCGGAAGTAGAACGAGAATTCCAAACAACTCCTGGGGCTGCAATAATATCGCCATTTGTGCTAGTGATATCGATTTTTCCGCCATTACCAGCCGTGGAACTAGAGTTAAGATTGCTAGCGTTAATCGTATTGTTAGCACTCAGTGCGATCGGGCCACCATTTCCGGTAGGGGATGTGGTATCAATTGCCCCTGCTGTCGTATCAATATTGCCCTTAGTGCTGGTAAGGGCGATCGCCAGTCCGGGATTTCTCATACTACCGACGGTAATATCGCCTGTAGTTTCAATCGAAAAATCGATCGGATTCTTAACATCGAAAGAATTGATTGTTGTCAGGGAACGTAAACCTGTAGTCTCCCCAATGGGCCCGTTAACATTAATAACGCCTGTTCCCGTAGTCAAAACTAGGTTGCCATCGCCGTCAACCGTTCCCCCAAAATTAATGTCGCCTGCATTCGTTAACCCAGTATCGAGAGTGACATTAGAACCAGTAGCGAGAGAGACTTGCTCACCAAAGGTAATATTCTGTTCGTTGGTAAGAATATTTGCATTTAAGTTAGTCGTTGGAGCATTAAAAGTAATTGAAGCGTTGTTTACACCTGTAATGTTTCCATCGACTGCAATTGTGGCAGCTTGCATTGTGATGGGGAAATTAAAAGTAACACCAGCGGAGTCAATTGCGATATTCCCCGTCCCATCCGTGCGCCCGATAATCATTTGGGAAAACCCATTTATTAAAAACGGAGGCGCGAGTTCAGCAGTGCTGAGATTCAAACGAGCGTCCGCAGTATTACCGCCCACAGTAATATCTAAAGTGGGAGTAAGCGGCTCCAACTGGATAGTCCCAGTACCTTTAACTTCAATTTTTCCTGACAATTGAATTTCATCGCCCGTCAAAGTGACATTGCCGCCTAAAGTCGCGTCAATCACACCTGCGGTGAGGTTAATTGGAATGGAATTGTTGTTAGCCTTTCCCGTGAGACTAATATTACCCGTTCCCATAGCTTGGACGCTGTTACTACCCTCGAACGGGATGAAGTGAATGCCGTAGTTGCTAAATGCTGCACCTACACCCGTACCGGTTAAAACAATATCTCCATTCTCCGATTTTACCGTGCCATCCCTGAGCCTGATTCCAGAATTACTGTCCGTGCCTGCACTGCCCGTCCCCGTCAACGTCACCTTTCCCAAGCCTGCGGTTTGGATTGTAGCACCATTAGATATATCTATACCCTCGTTGAAAGCCCCAGTCCCACCACCTGTACCAGTCAGACTGACATTTCCAGAGAGCGCTTTCACTGTGCCGTTGTCAACGAATATCCCTCGATTGCCATTAGTCCCATTACCGCCAACACCGCTCAGAGTCACAGTCCCGTTCCCCGCCGTTGACTCCACTGTAGCGTTGTTTAGATTAACGCCTGTATTTTGGATTCCTGTCCCCGCACCTGTTCCAGTCAGGCTGACATTTCCCCCAGCCGATAGCACTGTACTGCCGTCAATAGATATCCCTTGATTACCATCTGTCCCGTTCCCGCTAGTACCGGTGAAAGTAATACTTCCTGTCCCGATAGATCGCACTGTGCTACCGGCAATAGATATTCCTGGATTATTATCTATCCCGTTCCCGCCAGTACCGTTGAAAGTAATACTTCCTGTCCCCGCGGATTCCACTGTGCTGGTATTAATGTTAATCCCGTTGTTGTCGCTGCCAGTTCCTTTACCTGTGCCAGTCAGGGTGATATTTCCATTAGCTGAAGTCACCTTAGACCCGCCTGTAACAACAATACCTTCATGGGAGGTGGGGTTGAATGGGTTGGTTCCGCTAGTACCATTGAGAGTAATATTCCCGCTGCCAATAGTTTGTAGTGTGCTAGCATCCGAAAGCAAAATACCATGATTGTTTGCTGTCGCCTTTCCTCCAATACCATTGAGGTCAATGTTTCCACCCCCGGCATTAAGTGTGCTGTTCTTGAACTCGATTCCCGGCCCCAACCCAAAATTCCCCTGACCATTACTCAGGAAATTACCACCATTAGTATCGATCGTCGAATCTACGATACGGACAGCACCACCGTTTAGATTATCACTATCAGCATTCAGAGTAATATTGCCTCCCTGAGTGGTGAGATTGCTATTATTAATATTAATATTATTATTAGCAGTTAGAGTCAGGGAATTACTATTATCCCAAGCAATCGGAGCGCTGACTGTAATATCGCCTTGATTCGGAAAATCCGACGCAGTGGAAATAGTCACATTTCCCAAACCTAGCTGTGTTTGCAGCGTCCCATTATTAATTGTAGAAGTACCCGCCGATGGCGTAAATGCTCCCCCTACTAAAGTGCCGCCTGCATTCGCACCGGCGCTAATAGTGATATCAGTAGGATCTAACAATAAGGTTCCAGCTATGCCAAAGGTCGATCGCAAATCAACTAATCCTTGAAAATCCAGCGATTGCTTTCCAGACACTTCCACAAAGCCGCCATTCCCAGAAAACAAGCCACCTCTGGCCGTAATATTGCCATTAAAGCGAGTAGTTTCATCAGCCCAAACTATGACTCGCCCGCCATTCCCATTACTAACAGCATCCGCATTAATTGTCGAGTCGCTGCTGACAAAAGTGCGCGAAGCATTGGGTACTGTCCCCAAACCCTGATAATCTCCGCCAATCAGTACATTACCGCCGCCGTTAATCCCAGAAGCATCGATATTGCCCGCAATAACTCCTACTTTGTCGCCTAAAATATTCACAGTACCGCCAGTGTTGCCAGAGACATTGACACTGCCGGATGCGATCGCAGTTCCCGCAGTTCCCGGCACGGAAACATTCCCCGTCAACACAACTTCGCCATTAGGATTTACCGTCAAACCCGTCGCCTGTGCCACACCTTGTCCAGTCAGCAACTCCGGCAAAGATAACACTGGCTGCGTCCAATTGTTCGGCAGCGAACTTTGATTTGCTGTCGGCTGAATATCCAAGCTCAATAAATTTCCAGCTTGACTAATTCGCACCAAATTGTTACCCGGTACGGCGCTGATCAGAATATTGCCACTAGGCGCAGTTACCTGACCATTATTGACAACCGTACCGCCGATCAAAGTTAAACTTTGACCTGGTGCCACCGTCAAATTGCCTGCATTAATTATGCTTCCCCCTGGCAAATTTGTAAAGGCAAAACTGTTCGGCGTCCCGATGAAACTTGCCCAATTGTTATTGCCGATCGCACTAAACCACTGATTGTTCCCAAAACCTATCCCTGTCGCCGTAGTAGCATTAAAAGATCCAGGCACGTTGAGACTGGCATTCGGGCCGAAAATCATGCCGGCAGGATTCATCAAAAATAAATTGGAATTGCCGCCCGTAACTTGAATTAAGCCATTTATTAAAGAAGGATTACCCCCAGTAATCCTTCCCAAAATATTTTGAATATTGGGATTAGTCAGAAAGTTAGCCGTTTGAGCCTCGCTGAGGCCAAACTGAGTAAAACTGTGAAAAAGATTAGCCCCATCTCCGCTGAAAGAACCCCCGGAAATGTCGTAGCGGTTGCCGTTGGGAGTAACAACTGTGTTAGTGCCGTCCGGTGCGGGGGCGATGGGTTGCGCGTTTGCCGAACCCGCCGCTGCACTCAGCCAGCTAACAATGAATAACCATCCGAGGAAATATAGTTTGTTGGGTGTCATTGTGTTTAAATATTGTGCTTAAAGTGCGATCGGATTTATTTATCCTATTTTTACCCATAAAAATTACTCATGTCAATAGGATAAGCCTATTTTGGGTTTCCGAATCATTAGGATGGAACAAGTAAATGTATGTTTTTAATTACTATGATTTACGTAAAAACAGTTTTTTAACTAGAAGTCAGGCGCAGGAAATGAAACTTGATTTCTTTTTTTTACTTTCACTGCTTCCCTGACCCAATTACCTTAAAAAACCCGGTTAATGCGTCCGGGACTGTTCGTGAAAATATAGCGCGGGATGCGAGGGTTAGGGGTTTAAAAAACTAGGAATTTTAGTCAAAAGTACGTAAATACCGAGCGCCTGTTATGAAGCTTGCTTAGAGTTGCCAAAAACTCGCTCAAATCCCTACTCGCGGTCGCCGCTGCTTCTTTCTGCATCCGGCGAGCAGCTTACAGCGCACTTTGAGGAGCAACTAACCGAACAGCCGACTTTCTCTCAAAAACTTTATATTTTTCGGATAAACTTTACCAAAACTTTATAAAGCTCGATTAAAATTTTTATGTATTTTTGATGAAAGCCAATATTTGCAAGTCTTGCACTCAACTTTAGACTGTTACTAAAACGAAGTAAATGTAGTAGGTTGGAAGTCTAGGCAGGATGAAAATCTTGCTCTGACAGATTAAACTATGCGAGTCTGGTGTCAGTGAAAACTCTTAGAAGAAGCACTCATTTACTCCAAAACACCCTTAAGTGATATCTGTATATAGATTCACTGGTGTGGAGCCTCTTCTTTAGGTTTGACGATCGCCCTAAATATCGCAGGCTCGCGATCGTCTATTCGCGTCACGGCAACATGGCATTTAGGGCATTTTGGACCTTACTACCTAACAATACTGGAGGAATCAGGGTTATGACTACCTTAACGCTAGTCAAAAAAACATCTTTTACAGTCGCCAGCTTGGCAACCACAATGTTGCTCAGCATCTGCACGCCCGTCCGAGCTTTCATGTTTGGCACTGGCGGCATCCAGTTCGATCAAGATACCGATATAAACTTTACCTTCGACCAATCTCACAGCCCTTACCAGTCCAGCTTGTGGGTGGCCCAAGCTCAGTCAGGAAACAATGGCTACACCAACATCGCCAGACTGTTTTACGAGACTAAACCCTCAGATAACGGCTCTGCCAACAACTGGAAAGGAACCTTCGGCAACGCAGTCACCTCCGAAAACGGCTCCATCACCCAAAACTTCAGATTTTTGAAGGATCAAATTTATGCCCTGCTGCTGTGGAGCGACACCGGCAGTGGCAACCCTCTCGAGCAATACGTCTCGTCGAGTACCTTCATGAACAGCCCCCAATGGCGGGCCGCCGGCACCCAGTTCCGAAGAGATGAATGTCTGGTGGCGGGATGTCAGCTTGCTGTGTTTGGTGACATTAGCCTCGACTACAACTCCAGCGACTCATTTACAAACATCAACGGCGGTAAAGGCCCAGAGCAATTTTCATCCCTCACAATGGCCCAACTGGCTAATGGCACACAAATATCCTTCGACGATGCCAAACCAGGAACCGAGCTTGACTTCAAGGACTTCACCGTGTCGGCTGAGTTAGTCCCCGAACCAGTCCCCGAACCAGTCCCCGAACCTGACCCCGAACCAGTCCCCGAACCAGTCCCCGAACCAGTCACAGTATTCGGGACTATCCTGGGGATCGGGGCTTTGGCTGCAGCTCGCAGGAAAAAAAAGCGAGAGCAGTAACCATAAAAATGACTCTTAACCAGCCCCATACAAATCTAAATAGTACGTCTGTTCAGTGGTACTCTGAGAGATAGCATTTCTAAATGTTAAGACTTTTTCCATAACGGGAAAAATAGCATCCTAACAAAGGCACTATTCATGGTATCCACCGCAACAAAAACGAACGTAGGCTACATCACCCAAATCATTGGGCCGGTTGTAGACGTAAAATTCCCAGGCGGCAAACTGCCCCAAATCTATAACGCTCTCACAATTTCCGGCAAAAACGAAGCAGGTCAAGACGTTGCCGTTACCTGCGAAGTTCAACAACTGCTCGGAGACAGCCAAGTGCGTGCAGTTTCCATGAGTACCACCGACGGCTTGGTGCGTGGCATGGAAGTAGTAGATACCGGGGAAGCAATCCAAGTTCCCGTCGGAATCCCAACTCTCGGCCGCATTTTTAACGTCATCGGTCAACCCGTAGACAACCTCGGCCCGGTCAATACTTCCGAAAGTATGCCCATCCACCGCAACCCGCCGGCTTTCACCGAACTGGAAACCAAGCCTTCGGTGTTTGAAACCGGGATCAAGGTGATTGACCTGCTGGCCCCCTACCGTCGCGGCGGCAAAATCGGTTTGTTCGGTGGCGCAGGCGTCGGCAAAACCGTGATTATGATGGAACTCGTGAACAACATCGCCAAGGCTCACGGCGGTGTGTCCGTGTTTGGTGGTGTGGGCGAGCGCACCCGCGAAGGCAATGACCTCTACAAAGAAATGATCGAGTCGGGGGTTATTAACGAAGAAGACCGCAGCAAGTCGAAAATTGCCTTGGTTTACGGTCAAATGAACGAGCCGCCTGGTGCTCGGATGCGCGTGGGTCTGTCGGCTCTGGCGATGGCCGAATACTTCCGCGATGTCAGCAAGCAAGACGTGCTGCTGTTCATTGACAATATCTTCCGGTTTGTGCAAGCGGGTTCTGAGGTATCGGCTCTGTTGGGTCGGATGCCTTCGGCTGTGGGATATCAGCCGACTCTCGGTACAGATATGGGCGACTTGCAAGAACGGATTACTTCGACTACCGAAGGTTCAATTACTTCGGTTCAAGCTGTGTACGTACCTGCGGATGACTTGACTGACCCCGCACCGGCTACGACTTTTGCTCACTTGGACGCTACAACTGTGTTGTCTCGCGGTTTGGCTGCGAAGGGGATTTATCCGGCTGTTGACCCGCTGGATTCTACGTCTACGATGTTGCAAGTTAGCGTTGTCGGCGAAGAGCACTATGGTGTTGCTCGTCAGGTGCAGTCTACTCTGCAACGCTATAAGGAATTGCAAGACATTATTGCAATTTTGGGCTTGGATGAGCTGTCAGAAGATGACCGCTTGACCGTTTCTCGCGCTCGCAAAATTGAACGGTTCTTGTCTCAACCGTTCTTTGTGGCTGAAGTGTTCACTGGTTCCCCCGGCAAGTACGTCAAGCTGGCAGACACCATTAAGGGCTTCCAGATGATTTTGGCTGGCGAACTTGACGAATTACCGGAACAAGCTTTCTATTTGGTGGGCGATATCAACGAGGCGATCGCCAAAGCTGAAAAAATGAAAGCTGACGCCAAGTAATTTTAGTAATTAGTCATTAGTCATTGGTCATTAGTCATTGGTCATTAGTTGTTAACTGTTAAAAGTTAACAGTTAACAACTAAGTGACTGATGATGATCGACGGCTGACTAATGACTAATTACTAATGACTGGTGACTGCTGACTGCTGACTAATGACTAATGACTAAGGACAATTTATGACATTAACTGTGCGCGTAGTGGCCCCAGACAAAACTGTTTGGGATTCTAATGCTGAAGAAGTAATTCTGCCGAGCACCACAGGCCAACTGGGTATTTTGAGCGGTCACGCTCCCATGTTGACAGCTTTGGATACCGGAGTGATGCGCGTCCGTCCCGGCAAGGAATGGGTGTCTATTGCTCTGATGGGTGGCTTTGCAGAAATCCAAGAAAACAAAGTTACTATTCTTGTCAACGGCGCTGAAAAAGGCGAAACCATTGATAAAGAAGCTGCTCGTACTGCTTACACCGAAGCAGAAGCTCGTTTGGACAAGGCTACTAGTGGCACTTTGCAAGAGCAAATTCAAGCTAAGCAAGCAATCAAACGCGCGAGAGCTCGTTTCCAAGCTGCCGGCGGCACGCTCTAGCTCTAAGGGTAAGGACATAGTGCTTTTGTAGTAGGGACACAACAATGTTGTGTCCCTACTGTTTTTCTCGCGTGGTGTCCCTAATGTTTCGCTAAACTCCGGCATCGGACAATAGAGATTGCATTGTTTCCCAAGATAACCCCTGCTGAAGATAGCGGGGGTTATTTGGATTGTAGGGGCTCTCGACACGATCGACACTGACAATTTTTGCTTCCTCCGGCAAAACAGTAACCTCTGGATCGAAAGCGGTCGATCGCGTCAGGGAGCTAGAAAAGCCTTTAAAAATAGCAATTTCATCGAATTCGCCGTCAATTTGGGCCTTGACGATTAAAACTTCGTGCGATCGTTTTACCGTGTATTGTTCCAAGCGACGAGCAATAGAGTCAGCCATAGCAAATCTCACTTTCCTGAAATTTGCTATAATATAGCTTAATTTTGTGGCTAATTTCAGCGACAGGCAGCTAAAAATTTCTTTTTAATTCGACCTTTTTTAACAGCAGAAAGTAAGCGGACATAATATAAATCCTGTAAAAAACTTCTGCCAGACTTTAAGCAGGAAAAACCTAGTTCTTCCATATTTCACAGCATATTTCATGTATATTTAAATCGCGCAAAACCGGGTTTATAGCAGCAACAGAATAAGTTGAGATGCGAGAACTGTAAAGAAACCTGGTTTTGCACGGTGTAATTCATAAACCAGGAATATGCTGTATGATGCAAAAACAGAACAAAGTATTTAACTAAAACAGGAAACTACTGCTAAATTTCAAAATGGTCTGGAGGTTTATTTCGAGCAAAACTTTACTCAAACGCAAAAATTATTCAGTAAGATTTGCCAAATAAATCCTCAAGATAAGTTAGCAGCAATTTACTGCCAGCGCTCTTTCAAGAATGGAATGTATGAAGTGACTGAAGGATGGTCGGGGATAGAAGCTTTAGATGAAAAGTAGTGATAAGCTGTTCATCATTTAAATTTTCGAGGCTATCTAAGCAAATATTGGGTTTCAACCTCTGAAACACGCATTTTAAATGCACAACAGCTTACAGATATATTGTATGTGAACATCGGTACGGACAGGACAATGCCTTGTCCGGCGCGGGGAGTAGGACACGGAAATGCCGTGTCCCTACGGTTCGCTTTGACTTTTAATAATTTGGTATAAGATTAAGCATTGTAGATACGAGATCAGGTCTTCCTTGCGTAAGTTGTGTTTAAGTACAAAATGGTTTATAATACTTACCATCGGTAAGCTTTCGCTCCAAGTATTAACTCGGTTTTTCAACCTAAACTAATGTTATGTCCACTCTTTCTCTCAAGCGCTTGGTGGCAAAACTTTCAGGAAAAGCAACGCTCCAAAGTGTACTCATAGTTCCGTTTGTCTTGCAAGTATTTGCAGCGGTGGGTATTGTGGGATATTTATCATTTAGGAACTCTCAAAGAGCAGTAAATGACCTTGCCGATCAGTTGATGGGCGAGGTGAGCAATCGCATCGAGCAAAATTTGAGAACTTATCTGCAAACTCCGCACCAAATCAATCAAAGCAAGCTGGATGCAGTGAAACTGGGTTTTGTGAACATGAAAGACTTGTCAGCTTGGGAAAAGTATCTGTGGCGGCAAGTGCAATTATATCCTTATATCAATTTTACGTCGATCGCTAATCAAGATGGAGAATATCGCACTGGCGAAAAGATGTCTAATGGCACTTTATTGATTAACGCATCGGGGCCTTCTACAAATTTTAATTTTTATTCTTACAATACTAATGATACGGGCGATCGCACGACAGTAGCCGCCTCCGTTAAAAAATTCGACATCCGACAGCACCCTTCCTACGCCTATGCGGCTCTAGAAGCCAAACCAACTTGGAGTTCAGTTTATATATCCTTCCTAGAACCCACCTTACTCCTCAGCGCGCTGCAACCAGTTTACAACAGCCAGAAACAGCTAGAAGGAGTATTAATTGCTGCTTTGCGTCTCGACAGTATCGGTCAATTTTTAAACAGCCTCAAAATAGGTAAATCTGGTCAAACTTTTATTATCGAAAGAAACGGCACGCTGCTGGCAACTTCCACAGCCGAAAAACCTTTCCGCACCCAAAACGGTCAAAAAGAACTGTTTAAAGTTACAGAAAGCAGCGACGCAGTAACGCAAACTACAGCTAAATATTTAGAAAGTCACTTTCAAAACTTGCACCAAATTACAAAATCGCAGCAAATAAATGTTGAAATCAACGGCCAGCAGAAATTTTTAAAAGTCCTGCCATTTCAAGACGACAAGGGTTTAGATTTGCTGATTGTCGTTGTCGTTCCCGAAGCCGACTTTATGGAACAAATTCATGCGGGCAACCGAACTACAGTGTTGCTATGTCTGGCAGCTTTGGGCATGGCAAGTGTGTTAGGAATTCTCACTTCTCGCTGGATTATCAAACCTCTTATAAAATTAAAAAATGCAGCAATAGCTTTATCTGAAGGACAATTTGACCAAACTGTCAAGCTCGATCGCTCCGACGAATTGGGCGTACTTGCCGCTGCTTTTAACAGCATGGCACAACAACTGCAAGCATCTTTTACTGCCTTAGAAACTAAAAATACCGAATTGCAGCGACTCGACAAACTGAAAGACGAATTTTTAGCCAATACTTCCCACGAACTCCGCACTCCGCTCAACGGCATTATTGGTATTGCAGAATCTTTAATAGACGGTGCTACCGGACAACTGCCAGAACCAACAAATTTTAACTTAGCTTTAATTTCATCATCGGGCAAAAGATTGTCTTCTTTAATTAACGATCTTCTGGACTTTTCTCAGCTAAAACACAAAACGATAGAACTGCAAATTAAGTCAGTCGGTATTCGAGAAATAGTCTCTGTAATTCTCACTTTGTCTCAGCCATTAGTAGGCAAAAAAAACTTGCAGTTGATTAACTCAGTCGCTCCTGAATTGCCGCCAATAGCAGCAGACGAGAATCGCTTGCAGCAAATACTTTACAACTTAATAGGCAATGCAATTAAATTTACCGAAAGCGGCAGAGTTGAAATTTCAGCAGAATTGGTAACGGGCAACGCACAATCACTGCCTAATTCCCAATTAGCGATTAGTGTATCTGACACCGGTATTGGCATCCCCGAAGATAAATTAGAACGAATTTTTGAATCCTTTGAACAAGCTGACGGTTCCACTGCTAGAGAATATGGCGGCACGGGTTTAGGGTTAACTGTTGCCAAGCAATTAGTGGAATTGCACGGAGGTAAAATTTCGGTATCTTCAACTGTAGGCGTCGGTTCCCAGTTCACCTTTACTTTGCCCGTATCTGAGAGTCAACCGGAATTTAGCAGCATACAGCCGCGTTTAACCGAGGGTTCTCCCATTTTTATCACTCCTGAACTAGCCCGCCAATCCTCTATAATAAATTCTCAGGTATCAGACAATAGCGAGTCGCTAGAAAGTGAAAAATTAAAAATTTTGGTAGTTGATGATGAGCCGATTAATATTCATGTCATCATCAACAGTCTTTCTCTAGCCAACTACGAAATTACTCAAGCGAGCAACGGCTTAGAAGCTTTAAATCTGATTGAATCAGGATTTAAGCCGGACTTAATTTTACTCGATGTAATGATGCCGCAGATGACGGGTTATGAAGTATGTCGAGAAGTCCGCAAAAAATACTCGCCTTTAGAAATGCCGATTCTGATGCTGACGGCAAAAAATCTAACTACTGACTTGGTAGAAGCTTTTAACTTAGAAGCCAATGATTATGTAACTAAACCTTTTATAAAAAAGGAATTGTTGGCGAGAATTAATACGCAAATTCGCCTAGCAAAACTGAATGCAGCCTACGGCAGGTTTGTGCCGCACGATTTTCTAAACTTGCTGGAAAAGCCGAGTATTATTGAAGTAAAATTAGGCGAACATCAGGAAAGAGATATGACAGTGCTGTTTGCTGATATTCGCTCGTTTACTGCGCTTTCCGAAAATATGACACCGGATGAAAATTTTACATTTATTAATACTTACTTGGGAAGGGTTAGCCCTGCAATTAGGAAAAATAACGGGTTTATTGACAAATACATTGGGGATGCAGTCATGGCACTGTTTCCTACATCCCCTGAAGATGGTGTGCGAGCAGCAATTGATATGCAGAAAGAAGTAAATCTCTATAACCAGCAGCGAGAAAAAAATGGCTTGTTTCCGATCGCGATCGGCGTCGGTTTGCACGCGGGCAATTTGATGTTGGGTACCATCGGCGAACGAGAACGGATGGAAAGTACGGTGATTGCTGATGCGGTGAATCTCGCGTCTCGTTTGGAAGGATTGACTAAGGTTTACGGCGCGGGCATTCTAGTTAGCGGTGCAATTATCGATCGCCTAGACGATCCAGAAAAATATAAGTACAGATTTGTCGATCGAGTAACGGTGAAAGGAAAGACAAATGCTGTGTCGGTGTTTGAAATTTACGATACAGAAACAGAGGAAAGCATTGTACTCAAGCAGCAAACGGCGGAGGTTTTTCAAGAAGCCCTCAATTTTTACTACGAGCAAAAATTTGTTGCCGCCCAAAAAGTATTTCAGAATATTTTACAAATCAATCCAGACGATCGGGTAGCAATGCTGTATTTCAAACGCTCTCGCAAGTATCGAATGTACGGTGCCCCGGAGGGGTGGTGTGGGGTGGAAACTTCGACAGAAAAATAGGGCGCACACTGCACGCCCTACTCTGTTTAACACATGGTTGCACAAACTTTAAAATATAGTTGTACAAACACCCAATTTATTCCAAGTTTTAGGGCCGACAATGCCATCAGCAACGATTTGTTGTTGGTTTTGAAAATTGATAACGGCTTGTTGGGTTTTCGGGCCGAATCCTCCATCAGTATTTAAAGAAAATCCCTTGGTGTTCAAGAGTCGCTGAAGGTAGCGAACGTCCTCATTTTGGGTGACACCATCGTTGCGTTTTAGTATGGGAAAATAACGGCAGGAAGGTAATTCAGTACGAATTGCGTTTGTGGTTTGCATGGTTTGATTCTCCATTGGTTGTTTGCAAGTTGTTTAAAAGTAGAGAAGTGGGGAAAAGATGTTAGTTAATAGTCCTGGATGCACTTTTAACGGGCATAAACGAGGTTTCGGCTTCGCTCAACCACCAGGTTTTTTAGCGTTTCTGGGGGCGAAAAAGAAGTATTGCAGTGAAACAACCCAGTTTCTTGCTACCCGTGCGCCTAGGATTAGTTAACTTGGATTTAACATCCGGGTTCACCTGTATAACAAGCGCCTAATAGACTCCAAGTTTGAGGGCCAACAATGCCATCAACAGCAATCTGATTTTCCTTTTGAAATCTGATGACTGCTTCTTCGGTTTTTGGGCCGAAGAATCCATCAGTTGCGACGGGATATCCGTTTTCAACTAAGGATTGTTGGAGATAGCGCACGTTTTGATTGGCAGTGGTACTATTATTTCGTTGCAGTGTGGGCAGTGAAGAGCAAAGAGGCAATTGAGCGTAAATTGAATTTGTGGTTTGCATGGTTTGATTGGGGATTAGTGGTTTGCAAGTTGTTTGAACTTGCTATTCCCCAGTTGTAGCTGTGGGGGGAAGTGCTTTAACAGTCGCTTTTTATAGTGACGCTTATTTGGGGTAGCTCAAATGAGTGACAGCCCGCTATCAAATCCGTTTTGTATAAAATAATTGTCAAAGGTAAACAGCAGCGAATTTCCATTTTTTATCAACTTTTAGCATCTTTGCCGGAAGCCCCACACCATACCTGTAGGGCTGTTGGTGTTGGGATGGATAGGCAGATTGACGTAGGGAAAGCGAGGCAATCAATCCTGTCACGGTGTAATCGCTCTACTCTTATATAAGCTGAGTAATGGTCTTTTCTATAGAGGAGGCAAAAATACTGTATTTAAAGCTAGTTAACCATGGGATCGAAAAGGGCGATCGAGAAAATTGGTTTGGGGTTGCGACTTTAACTTAGAAGTGATATCGTAGTATCGGTAGATAGTAGACTTCCGGCTGTCAAACAACTTGAGAATTGAATCAATAACAATTTCTGTAACTATCGGGTTAAAGTCGGAAATAAACTCGTCGGCGTTGAGATTTTCTCTAAAAAATTCCTTAGCTCGATCGCACTGATAGCGCATTTCGTCAAAGCCAACAATTTTTACCACAAACGTTGTCAGGGGCGAACTCTCCAAATCGGTATTAGAAGTGCTTTTAGCCCGCCCATTTTCTAATAAATTCAATACTTCCGCTTCTAAACTAATTTTAGGTTTATAAGGTTTCTCTATTTCTGGAAAAAAGCTTTCCAGGCGCACGCAGTTAGGAACTTGAGCCGGAATTCCTCCCATCATCATCGCCAGAGAAACCTCAATCCCCAAATCCGAAGAAAGAGCTTCTAGCAGGGCTAGGGCAGCCAGTTTGCACCCCAAATAAAGCTTCGCAATTTCGAGATTGTACTTAGCAGTAGTTTCCCAGCGCTGATAGGTGCGATCGTCTGGATATCCCTCAAACTGTCGGAAAATTATTTCTGGCTTGAGATAATTCAGAAAACCTTCCATCTTCACCAAAGCAACTCGGTAGTCGCGAACCGTGTAAAAACCCCAGCATATGAGATTGTGATTGGTTTCCGGCAGTAAATTCCAGGTATTTGCCAAAAAATGGGCTGAACTATGGTGAGCAAAACTCATCACATCCCGGTTAGAGATTCGCACAGCTTTTTTGACCGTTTCCCGCATTTCCTCGTCCGTTAAACTGAGGTTAAACAGGCTATTTATTGCTTGCAAGCGCTCATAAAGACGCTGGCTTACCGTTACTCCCGCATCGGCGGCACGAAACGGAATTGTTGCTTCAATGCAGCCGGCAATTTGAAGCAATTGCTCGCGTTTGAGAAATGGTTCTAGAGCTTTTGCTGCTACGACAGCGCTGAGAAATTCGTTTTGTCCAGCCAAAGGATTGAGGACTTCGCCCGGTACAAAATTGAATACCAGCATTACCATCTCGAAGGTAGCATCCGCAGGCAGTTCAGATTTATCCCGAATTTGTAGGTGTTGGTTAACCTCTTTTGCAACAGGAGTGATGTAGTAGCTGACGTTAAAGTTAATGCTGCGATCGACTTGCACGTAGACGGTATCGTGAAATAAAGCTGCCAAAACCTCGATCGCATCTTCATCTCCCCCCACCTCAAAAATATGTTCGGGAGTGTGAAAAAACCGCCATGGCCCCATCATCGGCTGAACAATCAGTTCGGCAATCCGAGCGAGTTCACTTGGTTCGACTTTTGCTTCCAGGCGATCGATCGCCCAAATCAGCCTGTCTAAGCACTGTAAGTAGGCTTGTTTGCTATCCATCACAGTCTTTCCCAATAACATTACTGTCAGTCGATTTTAGATTTTAGATTTTAGATTTTCTCGACAGATGAATCTGGAAGCTGGAACCTTAGTCTAAAATTGTTAGATATCCACGACTGGAGTCCACGGCTTGTATCCGTTTTTGGGCGGGTCACGTCAGCCACCCGGCTGTTAGTTTGATTTTATCCTAGATGCGCCCCGGCTGTTTTTATTTGGGATTTATGAGATTTTGGTGGAATAATTTAGCTGCCATTTAGGAGGGAAATACTAACTAAAACTCAACTTAATTTCCGGTAGCTGACCTCCCCTGTTTTCCTAGTCTAATCAGCACAAAGTATGACAAGTAAATTACATAGATAGCTAAACCAATCATCCCCAACAATCCCAAAAATTGAGGGGTTGTATTAGGGTGAAACATTTGTTTGTAGAGCCAAGGTGGGTCTAACCAAATGCGGCAAAAAGGTTCGTCAATTACCTCAATTTGCGATTTAAAAGCACAGCTTAAGAAGGGAAGTTGAGCTAGAGCGCCCAAACCGCTGTAAACAGTAATCGCCCACCGCCAAGCTGTAAAAGCCAGTTTCAGGGGCGACTGCGGTCGATCGGCAATTTCTTCGTTTAAATCCTCCCAAAACCACAGACTAGCAGGAATTAATGCCCTCCCAATCACCGACGATACAAAGCTCACAGGCAGCGCAGCCATCATCAGGTAAAGTGTAATTGCCAGCAAACTCGCCACCCGCCAATAAATAATCGACAAACGGACGATCGCCTCAGCTTTTGCCACAACAGCCCAAATCAGCACTACCAGCGGGATCGAAATTGTTAATAACACAGACAACCGGTAATCCATCCACACTAGCGGTTGAAACCAAGGCCCGGTGGCTGCCAATAAAAGACTCAACATCTTTGGGAAAATATACTCACTTATTTGTCACAAATTTTACTACAAAAATGCTAAAAAATCAGCAACCAGAACACGGTCTTAATGTTTTAGTTACTGCTACATTTTCTAAGGTACTTGGCGCGCTTTGAAAGGTACTTGAGACACGATAGACGGCAATACGCTTGAGTTAAAACTGTTTATTCTTGAGATATCTCCTTCCCATCCTCGCCCCTTTTGGGGGACGCAAGAGCAAATTCTTGTCACCGTTGGGGGGCGACGGGGAAGCTGACGGATTTGAACCGTATTGGGATAGAGGGCAAATCTCACCATTATTTCAAGGCTCAACCCCTAAAATAAAATTCTCCCGCGCCAAAAGTTAGATTTCGGCGCGGGAGGTTCGGCATAGAGCTAAATGGCTCGTTTATTCCTCGTAGATGCGGCACTCAGCAGCGTCAGGATTGTCGTCGCAAAATTTTTCAAAAGAATTCTTAGGTTTGACTTGCTTTTGGTGGGAAGCTTCTGCTTGCAGTTCTTCAACTGCGTCCCACGCCGCCGCGCATTCCCCGGAAGTTGCGCCCTTGGTGTCACAGACGGTACGAGCGCTTTCTAGTTCTTCTTCAATTTTCTCTTGGATGTTGACGGAGGGTGTTGTTGTCATAAAACTTGTTGGTAGGAAAGTGTAGGAGAATATGGTTGTCCCCGACCTATTTCTAGGTAATGTTAGCACGCGCCTTTGTTTAGTGAGCTTGTTCGGCTAACGGCACGTCCTTAACCCAAATAAAGATGTTTAACCGTTAACGACAGAGCAAGGGACTAGCTAAGCAGCCGCTTGGTGTCATAACTCAAAAAACGTAGACTTCTAAAGTCTACGGCGGGTCAACTGTGGTTTAAGTCTTATGCTCGAAGCGAGCGTGTCTTTAGACCTGGATCGTTGACCTTATTAAGTAAGAAAGGTTTTCTTTTTGGATGTTAGTTTGGGTGGGATTTGCTGTTTCGGTCTGGCGACCCCAGCTAATAATAGCTTGAGATGCGCTGCTGTTGCAGCAGCCGAGAGAGAAACCATCCATAACTGCGATCGCAGTAGCCGTCTCTACTTCCTGCTTTACTCTACCCCGTCGGCGGGGGAAGAGTCCACAGGCATCAATGTAGGTCAAGCTGACCTTACTTTTGATGAAAACATTACACGAGGTTGGTGTGTCAAACTGTATTGAGCTTTATCTTTTAAGATTTAGCTGAATACGGCATTTAACGCTAAACAGATTAATGGGGTACTCATGTTAACTTATGTTAACACAAGAACGGCAATCGATGGGTAATCGCTCGCCCAAGAATACCGTCCCCCCAGCGGCCAGTTCCGGTTAGCCTAATGTATAGAGATAGTTTTATAGAGAAGTTTGCCTTATGTACACCCAAAACCAAATGCAATGGGTCAGCGCTTTATCAACCCGTCCCTCTTTGGAATCCGCCCTCAAAGAAGTTATAGAACAAGCCGATCGCGACCTAGAAGGCCAGGCCGATTTAGCACTGATATTTATCTCGTCTGCCTTTGCCAGCGAGTATTCTCGGCTGATGCCTTTACTCCGAGAAATGCTGCCAGTACCCGCGATCCTGGGATGTGGCGGGGGAGGAGTCATCGGCACGAACCGGGGGGGCCTCACCGAAGAAGTCGAGGGATCTCCCGCAGTCAGCCTCAGTCTGGCGCGCTTGCCGGGAGTGAATGTCAGAACTTTTCATGTCGGTTCAGAAGAACTGCCCGACTTAGACAGTCCCCCGGATACTTGGGTGGATCTCTTGGGCGTGCCGGCCCAGGAAGAACCGCAGTTCATCATCTTGGCTGACCCCTTTTCCGCAAAAATTAACGATTTGCTCCAAGGGCTAGATTATGCCTATCCGGGCGCGGCGAAGGTAGGGGGACTAGCCGGGGGGGACGGTGCGGGCAGGGGCGCGGCGCTGTTTTGCGACTATCAGCTTCACCGAGAAGGGACGGTTGGGGTAGCTTTGAGCGGCAATATAGTTTTGGAAACGATCGTCGCTCAAGGCTGCAGGCCGATCGGGCATCCTTATCGGGTGACGGAAGGAGATCGCAATATTTTGCTGAAACTCGAAGAACAAACCGATGATATCGGCAGCGGGGGCATCGAGCGATCGCCCTTAGAGGCTTTGCGAGAGTTAGTTCAAACTTTGAGCGAAGAAGACCGAGAATTAGCCCAGCACTCGTTATTTGTAGGCTTAGTCAGCGATGAATTCAAGCTGAAATTAGAGCCGGGAGATTTTTTAATCCGCAATCTGTTGGGAGTAGATCCGAAAGTGGGGGCAATTGCGATCGGCGATCGAGTCCGTCCCGGACAGCGCATCCAATTTCACCTGCGGGACGCGCGCACCTCTGCAGAAGACCTAGAAATGCTGCTCGATCGCTATCAGCGGGCCGCCGAGTACAGCGGTACATCCAGCGTCGGCGCCTTGATGTTCTCTTGTCTGGGGCGCGGTGAAGGGCTTTACGGCGAATCGAACTTTGACTCCCGACTTTTTGGCCGATACCTCAAAAACATCCCCCTGGGCGGCTTTTTCTGCAACGGCGAAATCGGCCCCGTCGGCGGCAGCACATTTCTGCACGGCTACACCTCCGTATTCGGGATTTGCCGCCAAAATTCATAATTTGTCAACTGTTGACTGATGAGTGATGACTGTTGACTGATGACTGATGAGTGATGACTGATGACTGATGACTGTTAACAATCTAAAATCTAAAATCTAAAATCTAAAATCGCCTGATGACCAATAAATAAAAGCGGCAGTCGCCTGCCGCTTTTAGCTGTAACTAGATGTCTAGAAGCCTTAGAAACTAAAGGTTGTACGGAGGAGTCCGACCCAGATATCGTCGTTGTTGTTGTTGTGTTCGGGATTCAGAATCACGTAAACACCCGGTGTCACTGAGATAAAGTCATTGACTTGGAAGCGATAGAAACCCTCTAAGTGATAAGAGGTGTTGCGGTTTCTGGCGACATCACTTTCAGTAACTTTTGGCGGTACACCGAAGACAAAACCGAGGAGGTTGCCTTGCCGGCCAAAATCTCGCAGGGCCAAAGTGATAGCACCATTCTGGATCGTCGCGTTATTGTTGCCCCCCCGCAATTGCTCAGCCTTCGTATAACCGTACCAACCGCCAATGTGAAAGCGACTGCTGGGTTTGAAGTTAACTTGCACGCCATAGTTATCTGCTTGAGTGGGTGCTTGACCGAAGGGCCGGTTAGCCAAAGAACTGCCGGTGCCACCCATGAGGCCAACATCGCCTGCGCGATTGTATTTGTGGGTGTAAGTCAGGCTCAAATTAAACGGGTTGCTAAAAAAGCCGATCTGACCCAAAGCGCTGAAAGAACCGTCGAAAACGCCCCTGCCATTTGCGGGGTTGGGAGCATCGCCGTCGGAGGCAAGATAGCCCGCAGTAGCTCGAAAGTTGCCCAAGTTGTAACTCATACTTGCGCCAGCTCCCTGCGGTCCGCGGTGTACGGCCGGGTTGCGAACTCCAAATCTGGATAGAGTGCCATTACCCGTAGCGTCACCAAAGGTACTAGTAGCAGGCGCGTCTCCAATTTCATTTAGGTCAAGTCCTCTAGGACCGACAAAGAATGTAGCGTTACCTAGCGGGAACCGATACCACACTTCATCTAGTGTGAAATTGTTGTTCTCAGCCCCATCCTGGGCTACGCGAGTCATGTTAGTACCCGTAATTGTTGAATAGTTAGGGACGTTACCCGCTTGCAAGCGGGTTCTGAGCAAGTCTCGACCGGTGAAGCTGGTCAATAAGTTCAAGCGCACCCGGTAGCTGAAGTCGGTGACTGTTTTGTCTTCGTCGTCGTCAAGGCGGATACCCTCTCCGACAAAGGTGTCGGTGACGGCAAAAACGGCTTCTCCGAGCAGTTTGGTGGTAGTGGAGAATTGATTGGCTTCGAGTTCTGCGGTGCGAGCTTCTAGGCCGTCTACTCGTCCGCGCAGGGTAGCGAGTTCGGCTGCAAATTCTTCTTGCAGGCGTTGCAGGATGGCTAAGTCGTCTTGGGTAACTAAGTTACCTGTTGACCCAATTAGTTGGGTTATCTGGTCTAAGCAAGCGTTGACGCCGGCTGCAAATTCGTAGCGAGTCAGGGCGCGGTTGCCGCGGAAGGTGCCGTCGGGATAACCTACGATACAACTGTAGCGTTCGACTAGGGATTGCAGGGCTTGGAATGCCCAATCTGTCGGGCGCACGTCGGAGAGCTGAGTGACTGATGTCACCTGGGACATGGTTCCCGACGGTTGGGCCGGCAGTGCTTGGGGAGCAACAGGGACGATGGGGCCGCCCATTCCTCCGGGTACTGTCTGAGCAATTTCTACCTTAGTAGCTGGGGTAGTAGCTGGGGTGCTGGCGACTGCTGGCACTTCAATTTTCCCAGCAACTTCTGTCTGGCTGATTTGCTCTGCCAAGTCTGATGCTTGGGGCGAGGGTTCGGCAGTGCCTGCTGCTGCTAGGGGTTCAGTCGCTGCTGCGCTGGCCGGAGCGATTGGGGCTGCTAACTCGATGTCGCTCCCTGTTGTTTGCAGTGTTGTTTGCAGTGTTGCTTCGCTGGTTTCTGGTTCGATTGAGGCGAGTTTTTCAGCGTCTGCTTCGTTAACGACCGGGGTTTGGGCCGCTTCGACGCTGCTGTTTAAAGCCAGGTTTTCTGGGGCAGCAGGGGCTGCTGCAACTGGTTCTGCAACTATTTCTCCAACTATTTCTGCAATTTTTGACTCAGATGACTGAGCTGTAGCTAGCTGGTTGGCTTCAGCGGTTGCGGTCACTTCTGCGGCGATCGCAGTGGCACTCATGACTGATGATAGCCCCAGAATTGCCGGGGATACTAGCAGTAAATTCCAAAAAGTTCTGTTCATTTTCCTCACACCTTCACACTCTATTCAACTCGACGAGCAGCAATTCCCAACTGCTAATTTTTGTGGTTGCTTGCCTGTTGACAATAACTGCCAAAATAGAACCTATCCATAACTGTTGATTCACTGTTGATTCACAGTAGGCGTGTCTACTTCTGCTTGAACGTAGGGGGCTGAGCCCTTATACCGCCCCGGCATCAATTCAGGTCAAGCCCACATTACCTTACGGTTGATTATACCATCACCTGCTAATTTCATCTCTCGATCGCCCGACTTGCTTGAGTTGCTTTGCGGGCGATCGACAACTGGTTCTACGGGTTCGACCACAATCTGCCTCTAACTGACAACTGCCCAGAGTCCTGCGTTACGCCAGACTTAACAGACAGTTATAGGTAGGATTGTGGCTGCTTGTCGCATCCCTTATACAGCTTTATATCCTATAATGTCAAGGTTTTTAACCTAACTTTAAACCTCGCGACCCGGCAGGGGCTATTTTCCCGCCATGAGTGGGAAACTGAGAGCTAAAGGCTGGTAGATTTACCCGATCCAAACCAAAGTTCAGGCTTGACCAATTTTGGTTTTTTGATGCCCGCTGCCGTCTGGACTTGCCAGGGCGATCGCCATTTTTGAGACGGGTCGTCGGCAGATTTAATTTCCCGCTACTTTAACACAATTTTTTTGCGGTCTGGCAGCAGCAGCCGACTGAATCTCTGTTAGCTGAAATTATAGTTTTGTGGCCTCGCTGTCTTGCATTTGACAACCAGTTATTTTTTTGGCACAGCCTCGGGATCTCAAAGCACATTTTCTCTGTGATTTATGCCACTGCCAAAGTATCCATTGATTCTCCGGGTTCCTGGATGCATCAACCGGGTTTTAGGAACGCAAATACTTGCTTTTAGGCGATCGCTCGAAGTTGAAAAACCGAGTTTATGAGAGTAAGGAGTGCCTCCAACACGGTTTTAATGTGCTAAGAACACAAGTAAATTGCAAATTATGGGAGGGCGATCGAACAACCTGTAGATTGGGCAATGCACTCGCTCTTTATATGGTATGTTACATTGAGGCGTACCATCTATCTTTTTTTACACCATGTATGACGGTAATGAAAAGTAAAGTGCGGCTTTTAGTAGTGGTATTATTGCTATTAGGAGTGTTCTTTCGCTTCGTCAACATCGACAAAAAATATTATTGGTACGATGAAGCATTTACTTCCCTGCGGATTTCTGGATACACGCAAACAGAAGTGCTTCATGAAATAAGCGGCGGTCAGTTAGTAGGGGCAAAAGATTTGATGAAATATCAGCGCCCCAATGCGACAAAAAATTTTGGCGATACTGTTAAAAGTTTGGCAATAGAAGAACCTCAACTGCCTCCACTATATTTTCTGGTAGTCAAGTGTTGGGCAAAACTATTCGGTGATTCTCCCGCAGCGACGAGAAGTTTCTCAGTTTGGATGAGTTTGTTAGCGTTTCCTGGCCTGTACTGGCTGTGCCGAGAATTGTTTGCACCGCCGGAAGTGGCGTGGATAGCTGTGGGATTGCTAGCAGTTTCTCCCTTACACGTGCTTTACGCTCAAGAAGCACGTCCCTACAGTTTGTGGCCGGCCCTGATTTTGCTTTCTTGTGCCTCTCTGCTGCGAGCACTGCGGCTGCAAAACAAGCTAAGTTGGAGCATTTACGCAGTAGCAAATATTATGGGATTTTACACCCATTTATTTAGTCTATTAGTTGCGTTAGGACACGGAATTTATATCTTAGGAACTCAAGGTTTTACCTCGAATAAAAAGCTAGTGAATTACTTGATCGCAATTGCCGTGTCGTTGCTAGTATTTCTGCCTTGGATGGTAATTTTAGTGATAAATAAAAGTGCAGCATCCGGGGCGACAAGTTGGGCAAATCTAGAAAGTCAGAGGCTATCTTTAGTTAAAAATTGGGCCGGAAATATCGGTCGCATTTTTTTTGATTTCGGGCTAAGTTCTAATGCGATATCCGTATATCTTATTGGTTTAGTGGCAGCGACTTTAATTTTATTGACAATCGTAGGGTATGCCGTTTATTTTCTGTGTTCGGAGACGAACAAACAGGTTTGGCTGTTTGTGGTGACGATGATGGCGGTGACAGCACTGGCACTCGTGCTGCCGGATGTTATATTGGGAGGAATCCGATCGACTAAAGCTCGCTACCTATTTCCGACTTATTTGGGGATGCAAATCGCTGTTGCTTACCTGTTAGCGACTAAAATTACCGCGCTGGGCGTGCCAAGCTCGAAACGGCAAATGTGGAAAGTTTTGACAGTTGTACTGTTAACGGGCGGCTTGCTGTCGAATGCCGTTAGTTCTCAAGCCGAGACTTGGTGGACGAAGGAATGGGGCAGGGAAAATCCCGAAATTGCTCGCAGGATTGATCGTGCCCCAAAGCCGCTGCTTGTCAGTGATATCTCGGAAGTCAGTCTGGGAAATATACTGTCAATGAGTCATTTGTTAGAACCGAAAGTGCGGCTGCAATTGGTGTTGCTTGACCCGGAAGCGCGCCGTCGAGCTCAGTTGTTTGGCAGACCAACTATACCCAATATTCCTAGCGGTTTTAGCGATGTTTTTGTCTACGGGCGATTGCAGAAGTTTAGTGCTAAGCTGGCGAAAATGCAAAACTTGAAAATCGAGCTGCTTTCAGAACAAAAAACCGAAACGCTGTGGCTAGGCAAGTTAGTAAAATAGTGAGGGTTTATGGAAGACTTTGGTATTATTATTGCCTGCTGCGACCAAGATTATCTGTTTGCTAAGGGTTGCTGTGCTAGCATCCGCTATTTCCTGGGAGATGTGCCGATTTGTCTGTTGATTGACGGTACGTTTTCTGTGAGTGCTTTGGAAAAATCCTATGGGGTGCGGGTTATCAATCGCACAACTGTTTCTGAAGAAGTTCTCAGAAAAAGAAGTTTTGGTTGGGGCAAAACTAAAATGATTGCTTTCTGGGAAAGTCCGTGGTCAAATTTTATGGTGTTGGATGCCGATACGATTGTCTGGGGCGATGTTCTCAAATTGGCTAATTTTCAAGACTTTGATTTTATTGTAGACAAGCCTTGTTACGATTACCCGGATGCGGATATTTCGGAATTTTTCTTTGACATTCCGGGCGTTGAAAAGCATTTCCCGAATTTTCGGTGGTCGGAATCGCGATCGAACTATTTCTGCACGGGTACTTTCTTTGCTAAACGCGGCGTTTTTAGCTTGGAAGAATACGTGGAAATTTTAGATTTTACGGCGGTAAATCCGGGGATATTTAAGTACGGAGAAATGGGGTTTTTGAACTTTATGATTTTCCGGGCGGCACAAGAAAAGCGGCTGCGTGTGCAGAATGTGGATATGCAGTTGTTGGTGCCGGATTTTGACCAGGATTTGCTGAGAAAGCAGTTTCCGGTGGAAGAAAGCGGGCCTGGGGGCGATCGCACTCAGGCGACTGTGATTCACTGGTGCGGGCCGAAGCCAACTTTATCTAGTGGGAAAGTTTACTCGGAACCGATGAATTTTTGCCGCCGCAAGTGTCAGGAGGATGTTTGGAACCGCACGGGTTTGGCTGCAGATATGTCGCTGCAAGTTGAGGATTTACAGCGATCAATCTACGTGTATAAGAATAAGTTTAAGAAGAAGTTTCGGCAGTTGGCGGGGAAGTAAGTAGGATTTTTTAACCGCAGATGTCAGCGGATGAACGGGGATGCACGCGGATTTGGGCTTACCCTTCGAGGGGTAAACTTGGCCCGGCTGGCGGTAAAACTTGGCGGTGAACGCTTATTTTGTGGCTTTCCCGCTGAGTTTGCATTTCGACGGCGATCGCCTCAAATTCGACTTCCATGCAGCCGTAGGGAATCTCTAACTCGATACTTGCTCGAACATTTCCTAACCCGTTAGCTTTAAATTCGGTAATCCAGCGCGGCCCGTCGAGAATCAGGTAGGTTTGTCGATCGTACACCCAAACTTTCACATAAATCCGGGGCATTAATTCCGGGAGTTGCACTTGCACGTTTACAGCCTGGCCCGCGATGATTTCGGCGCGCGGCAATTCCAAAATTGGCATCGGTACTAACTCGTCTTCTGGCAAAACGTAGGGAGTCGGGGGAGTGTCTTCTGCGGCGACAGTTGTGGTTTTTTGACCAACTTGTTTCGGTTGCGGGGGTTCGTCAAAAACCACAAATTCTCTGGCTTCCGGGCTAGTAGATTTGGGATCGGAAATTGTTTCGCTGGTTTCGGGTTGCTGCTGGGTTGCGCTGCTTTCTTCCACAACGGCAATTTCGTCGCTGCTATTTGCGGCGGCTTTTGGAGTGGGTGACAGGGTGGTTGCTTTCAGCCAGTCGGGGGATTCGCCGTTGCTGGCTAAGGAACTCAGTCGCGACCAAAATCGACTTTCGACGTTTAAGGTTTGAAATGCCTGTTTTGTGGGTGCTGGCGGGGTTTCTGGGGCTGTTGTTTCTGGTTCTGGGCTGTTTTCTGGTTTTTGGTCGATCGCTCCGATTTCCGCTGTTTTAGGGGAAGTTGGGATGTCTGAGGGTTTGGTTTGTGGGTCGATCGACTCTGCGGCAGTTTGAGGCGAATTGGAGATTTCCGAAAGCAATTGCGATCGGCTGCTTTCGGGCAGTTTGTTACCGAATGCGGGCAATTCTAGACCGCCTGCACTTGGGGTGTGACGTGAAGCCAGTAGAGGCGGTAGGGCTTCCTTGCTTGGGGCTTCGGCGGGGGAGGGAGGGTCTAAGGATTTTTCTACTAGCTTGAGGAAGGATATATTTTTGGCGCTTCCAGGCTGTTTTGAGGCTGTTGGGGAGGGTTCGGCTTGATGCTTTTCTTCGATAAAATTGTCTTTAATTTCCTGTAGAAGGTGTTCTAAACGGGCTGTAATTGTGAATAGTTTGGTGGCTAGGGTGACGCCGCCGCTGCTGAGAATTGCTTCTCCTAAAATTAGGCGGCTTTTGCACTCGGTTGGGATGTAGGTGACGCAGGCAAAGATGCAGGGGGGAACTTGTTCTGGCATTGGCTGCTGGAGTTCTGCGAGAATTTTTGAGGTTTGGGGGTCACGCAGGTAAATTTGCAGTTGTGCTGAACCGATGAGTTGTTTCAGTTCTAGCGCTTCGGATTCGGGGATAAGAGTTGCTGTTTTTCTGCTTGGTTGCGGGTGTTGGGGAATGTCGATTTTGCCGGAAATGATTAAGGGGCGACCGAGTTGGGTGACGAAGGTTTCTCGATCGAGGGCAAGTTCGAGTTTGACACCCGGTTTGGGTTCGGGGGTTTGGGGAATGGGGAATTGGTAGATTTTGGTCTGCTGCGGTGCTGAATCGGCTGCTGGGATTTGGGGTGGTGCGGGGCGATCGACCGGGGAAGCGATTTGTGGGGCTGGGCGATCAATCGGTGCTGCCTTTTCTGAGTGTGAGGGGGAAGCTGCGGGTTCGATTTGGTCGATCGGCGGTAGGGGTTCGGAGGTTTCCGATTCTGCAGGCAATACTTCCAACTGAACGCCGTACTGCCAAGGTTTTAGTGGTGTTGATTTGGGATCTGGCAAGCAGGAGAGTTCCCACAGTCCGGGTTTGAGCCTGGTGTAGGGAATGATCACGACTAATCCTTCGGGGTTGGTGCGGGCCGATCGGCTTTGGACTTTCCGCTGCGCCCCTTGGTCAAAGGAGGTATGGGTAACGCGAATTTCGATGTCGGTGTTGGGGTGCTGAATGCGAGCAACGACGCGGTATTTACCTTCTAGAATTTCCACGTCGGAGGTTTCTAGGGGCAACCAGGCGCGATCGCCTTCTTTCTGTAGCAAAAATTCTAATTTTTTCATCTTTCTTTCCCCTTGAAGGCTCCCGCTTGATTCGTCACAGGTTGGTGGTGGTTTGTTGAGCGACAGCTACAGATATTAAATTACTTATGTTTTATAGCCTATCACCTGTGTCGGTCAAGAGGCCCACTTACCAAGGACTGCCGATTATGCTGAATGCTGCCCAATAATACGGATGCGATAAATCTTTGCTGTCGAGTTTGGGGATGGACGGGGGCAAGGGAGTTTCGCCTCGGGAACTTCGCAGTTGACCGCCTTCGATCGTCACTTTGCCTTCGATCGCAGCGATTTGTGCTTGCCGCATTGCTTCAGCTTTAATGATTGGAGGGTCGTTTGGCCTGCGGATTTTTAACTGCTGGTAAAACTCTGTCATCAGGGCGAGAGTCCCCGCATCGCTGACGTACCACAAGCTGGCGAGGGCTGATTTTGCTCCGGATTGCAGCGCTAAACCTGCAAATCCGAGTTCTGCTTCTTTGTCTCCCAAGGCGGTTCTACAGGCGCTTAATACTAACAGTTCGAGGGGCGGATTGTTCCATTTTAAATCTCTCATTTGATCGAGGCCTAGTTGGGTGTCCCAAAATTGAATGTAGGAGTTATTTGGGGTTCCGGGGCGGAATTCGGCGTGGGTGGCGAGGTGGATGATTCCGTATTTTTGTTGCAGTCGCTGGGATTGCAAGTTTACTATGGTGAAGTCTTGGTTGAGAAAGGATTGACCGGGCCACTGTCGGGCGATCGCGCCGAGTTCTAACGGGACTGCCGGTAGCGGTTCTTTGTCCGCCGTTTCTGCGAAATCTGATGCTCCCATTGCTAGGACTTGCACGTTTCTGAGGTCGGCGTAATTGATGTCTGTGAGTTTGAAGGCGGGGATGCGGGCGAGGCTGTATTTTTGGATCAGAAATTGCTTTCCGTCGTGCATTGCTGCTAGGGGTACGGTTCGCAAACCTGCGCCGACGCAGAACAGCAAGGTTTCAATTTTTGCTGTTTGCAAATCTGTTTCTAGGGGTGCAATTATCCATTTGTAGAGTTGTTGGGCGGGTTCTAGATAGGTGGTGGTGTTGAGTTTTACCGGGTTAGTGATTTCGCTGCCGAATTCTTGGACTACTGAGAGCAGTTTCTCTTGTTTGGCTTCCGGGACGCTGCGGAGAATGGGCGGGCGATCGGGCAATATTAAGATTAATTCTAGTTGGTCTGTGCGTGGAATAGCGTAAATTAAAGCTGGTTTTTTCTTTGTTTGAACTGCTAGACGGGAGAGAGTTTTTGATATTGCTTCTGCGGTTTTCGCACGGGTCTCAAAGTCTTGTTCAAAGTAGTTTTGATACTCTTCTTCCCAGTTTTCTTCGATTCTGGTTACGGCTTCGGTGAGGTTTCCCCGATCGAGCAAATTTCTCATTTCTTGCCCGTTAAGCCCGCCCTGGTCTGTGTTTTGGGCAATTGTAGGGAGGTTCGCGGTGCTCCAGCAGAAAAATATTGCTGTCAAACAGTAAAAAATAGCGGTTTTAATTTTTTTCTGAGTCGCGTGTTTTTGGCGTTGCTGCTGGGATTGGTAGTGCATGATTTTGGGGCGGTTAATGGCGCCGTTGGCGGCAGCAGTTGGCAAAAGTTTGGATGTGGGTGGGAATTTTGACCGAAAGCATCCAGGATACAAGCCCCCGGATTCATTCCGAAAGCAGACTCAGGACCGGTGAAATAAAAAACCTGTATCCGATGAAACTTGCCCCCCGAATTTATCCGTGAGGTCAATGCTTCAATTCTAAAATCTAAAATCTAAAATCGATTGACTGTGCTGGCGATCGCGACACAATTATAGCATTCAAGACCAACCCCAAATATCTATCGTAGGGTGTGGATACCAGCAGCAACAGAGACCCCGCACTAAGAAATTCGCGGTTTATATAAATTTTTGTAAATTATGCAGGGGTTTTGCATAAGCCGGACTTACGCAAAAACCCGGTTTCTTCACGTAGTAAGTCCTGTTTTTTACATAGCAGCCAGCTACATTTAATCGGCATTACCTATACGCGCATCTTTGATTTTTTGCGACACATCCCCATTTCTTAGTTTTAATAGGGTTTTGTCTTGGTATTAAGTGAGGAATACCCTGCATCGATCGCCGATATATTGAGTGATTTCAGTAGATATATTCTCTGTATTTACTTATTTTAAAATAGTTAGGTTTTTTTTCGCGCCAACTTAGTTAAAGCTCGACTGAATAATTGTTTATCCTCGGATATCGACCCGGTTATTTCGTACAATTCGCCGAGACTGATTTTGATCTAAGATTTTGCCCGCAAATCTCCTAATTTCTGAGCATAATTGGCGGCGATTGCCAAGAGTTGAGGAACATAAATTAATGCGGCTTGTTCGATTTTTTTGCGTGGCAGGTGGGGAAGCGCGCGATCGCTCTGCAGTTAAAAACTCTAAAATTTATCGCACTTTTCCCGATCGCTCCAATAAGTGTGACATATATCACACACACTCCTAAGTTATAAATAAAAACACTTAATTATTTAGAGAATTTTACGCTATGCGGTTGATAGCTTTTTCCTTCTTTTCTCTTGCTTCTCTCCTAGATAACTAAAGCCTTCTTGCTTCTGCTATAGGTTGTGTGCGATCAAACTTGGCACGGTGCGTTAGCGAAGCCCTCGAAGAGGATCGCGATCGGATTGGGGAATGTGTCTTAGTATTTCTTCACATATCGTGATTTCGGTCTATGATATATGCCTTATGGCGTATTTGTGTTTAAAGCCCGTTATCGCGTACCGCTGATGAGTCAATCAACCAATCCACCACTATCCCAACCAGTTTCTCGACGCACCGCCCTCAAATTCCTCGGAGTCGGTGCCGCCGGCGGGCTGCTGGGCTACTCTCGATTTTCCAAGCCAGAGCCCGCCGTTTTTGTGCAAGATTCTATTGACTTGCCGCGAATGCTGAATAACCGCAAAACCGTTGCAGTTGTAGGGGCAGGCTTGGCCGGGCTCGCCTGTGCTTACGAACTCAGTCAGCGGGGTTTCGCCGTAACATTGCTCGACAAATCGCCCCAACTCGGTGGCAAAATCGCTAGTTGGCCGATACAAGTCGGGAACGAAACTTTTATGATGGAACACGGTTTCCACGGTTTTTTTCCGCAATACTACAACCTTAAAAGTGTGGTTGAAGAACTAAAAATTAGCGATAACTTCGTATCTTTAGAATCCTACGCCGTTCTGTTTCGAGACGGCAAATACAAACCCGAAGTTTTCCGTCCCAACCATTCAGCTTTTCCCTGGAATATAGTTGACTTGGGGATATCTTCTCCCAACCGACTCAAGTGGGGAATCAATCTTACAAAACCCGCTCACTGGCAAGTATTCCGGGAAATCGGCGGTTTTCAAACTCAAAAAACTTTCGATCGCCTCGACAATATATCAGTTGCCGACTGGGTAAAAGGTGAATTTCCGCGCGGACTTTATGACTTGTATTTTCTGCCTTTTGCTAAGTCCAGCCTCAACGCTCCCGACGAATTGAGCGCGGGAGAATTAATGCAATTTTTCCACTTTTACTTTTTCGGAAATCCAGAGGGTTTGGCCTTCAACGGTACGCGGCAAGATATGGGCACGAGTTTGGTGCAGCCTATTGCCAAAGCCATTGAAAGCAAAGGTGGCAAAGTATTGACAGATGTCGCAGTCAGTGAGATACGATGGGAAAACGGCAAGATAGATTCTCTGAGTTACCAGTCTGGAGACGTGCAAAGTAAAATACCTTTTTGGGTGAAGCGAAACGCGCTGTTAACTGACAGCAACTCTACCGAATATTTCGGCGCTGGGGACAGCATGTTTGCCGCCGCACCGTCGGGAAAAGAGGCAATTTCTCTGAGCTGCACTCACCAAGGCTGCACAGTTCAGAAACAAAACGACGGTCAATTTCACTGTCCTTGTCACGGCGCAGTTTTTGATGGCGAAGGACGAGTGGTGAGCGGGCCTGCTCAGCGGGATTTGCCTCGATTTAAGGTAGTCGCTGAAAAAGCCGATGAGGTAAAGTTAGCAGCAGTGGTTAACCAATCCCAACCGCAAAATCTGGGAGAAACATTGAAGGCTGATTATTATGTTTTGGCGGCAGATGTTCCGGGCATGCAGCATTTGTTTAGTTTGGCTAGCGGTGAGGTAAATCCGCAGGTGCAGAGTCGGATCGAGAGTTTGAAAATAGCCGATCCGTTTGCCGTCTCTCGTTTTTGGTTCGATCGCGAATTTCCGTGGGAACACAGCAATTTCAGTTCGCTTTCTGGCTACAAACTGACTGACAGCATTACGCTTTACCACAAAATTCAGGATCAGTTCATCGAGTGGAATCAGAAAACTGGCGGTAGTGTAGTGGAACTGCACGCTTATTGTTACAAGGAGAAGGAATTTCCGAACCAGGAAGTTTTGCTGGCGACTTTTGAGCAAGAATTGTACGAAATTGTACCGGAATTAAAAGAGGCAAATATGCTGCACCGGGAATTGGTAAATCAAAAGAATTTCTCAGGATATCCGCCCGGTAGCTATGCGGAAAGACCGGAGACTTGCTGCGCTGTTCCCAATCTTTTGTTTGCGGGAGATTGGGTAAAAATGCCGTTTCCGTGCGGTTTGATGGAAAGGGCGGTTAGCAGCGGTTTGTTGGCAGCTAATGCTATTTTATATCACGAGGGTTTGCAGAGGCGATCGCTCTTGACGGTAAATCCCGAAGGCGTGTTAAAAATCTAAGGTTTCCAGCGGGGCGGGTTTTATAAATCGTCAATTATCGGCTGCTATTCTCGGTGAAACCCGCCCCCAGCCATACCATTTTAAATTTTAGATTAAAGAATTGAATAATTGGAAATGACTGATTATATAAGGGTTTGGAGCTTTACTACAGTTGCATCCTTTTTTTAAGATTAGTTACGGTTTGTGGGTGCGATTTCGCTGAGGAGAAAAGGCAGAGCTTGCGAACCCAAAAAATATCTGCGTTGAGCGGGGTGAATATGCGGTTAAAATATTATTGAATCAGTATAAAGCAATAATAGATGCTGAAGATTAACTGCACAATTCGCAATAAACCTGTAATGTTTGATGCTTTTGCAACAGAATACGATTTCGCCGCCACCTTGCAAAATCAGAACGATTTCTTTACTAAAAACCTATCGACAAGCAAAGGTACAGCATTAGATATTGGATGCGGTTCGGGAATTCTTGCTTTTGAATTGGCCCAGTATTACGATCATGTAGTCGCCGTAGATTTTTCAGCGAAAATGCTGGCTATCGCCCGTCAAAAACGCTCAGCCCCCAATATCGAATATATCCAAATGGATGCCAGTCAATTAACGTTAGAGCGCAAATTTGATTTAATAGTTAGTGCAGACACTTTTCACCACTTGCCCAACCTCCCCGCCGCCCTCTCAGTAATTAAACAATTGTTAAATCGGCACGGAAAAATCGTTTTTTTAGATAATATATCGGAAATCGAAAGACCTGCTACAATAGGCTACATATTAGGTGCAGCGAGAGATTTTAGACCCGACTGTTCCACCTACGGATTTCGCAATGCTTTAAGATTATTAAGATTTAGACTGTCGCCAAGCTGGTTGAAACATTTAGCTAGCGACAGGTATTTGTCAGAACGGAAATTTAGAAAAATTTACGGTCGTTGCTTTCCGGGCTGTTATTTTGTAAAATTGGGTTGTTTTATGGGCGTAATTTGGGAACATTTGTAATGCAAAACAACGCGATAAAATCGGTATCTGCAAGGGGAGAAAAAACTCACATCCGCGAGTTGGGCATTAATCTCGATCGCTGGTATGCGATCGCCCGCAGCACCGAGGTGCAAACTCAGCCCGTCGCTGCGAAAATCTGGAATCGGGCGATCGTACTTTTCCGCGACAGTGCAGGCAAAATCAACGCTTTAGAAGATAGATGTCCGCACCGACAAGTCAAACTCAGCCACGGCCAAGTTAAAGGCGATTTAATCGAATGTGCTTACCACGGATGGCGGTTAAATGCAAGGGGAGAATGCGCCGAAGTCGATTATTTAGCCAAAAATCAAAAGCTACCTAACTGCAAAATTCGCTTCTATCCAGTCCAGGAAAAAAACGGTTTTATCTGGCTGTTTCCCGGCGACGAAACGCAAGCAGAAAAAACTAATTTACTGGATTTGCCAGAGTGGGAACATCTTAATTATATTGCCACTGTTTCAGTCATCGACTGTCAGGCACACTATTCATTTTTAATTGAAAACTTGATGGATATGTACCACGGACACTTGCACGATGATTGGCAAGCGTGGGCAAATCCGGTGTTAGATACTTTAGAAGAAAACGAGCATCAATTAACTGCTCGCTATCAGGCACAAAGTTATTACAAAATAGATAAAATTTGGTCAATTTCTCAGTTATTTTTTAAGTCTTTGCGCCGACTGCACCCGGAACCGCTGGAGGTGAGTTATGTTTACCCGCACTGGGTTTCAACTTTGGGGAGCGACTTTAAGATTTACTGCTTGGTTTGTCCGGTCAGCGAGACAGCAACTCGCGCTTATTTAATTCACTTTACCTCATTAAATGCGTTTTGGCGGCTGCACAAATTGCCGATTTGGTTTCGCAGGTTTATCAAAGATAGTTGTTTCGGTGCTGCTCAAAAGTTATTAGATGGTTTGGTGCGGCAGGATGTGTTAATGATTGAGGAAGAACAGCAGGCTTTTTTGCAGAATTCAGAAAGAAAAAGTTATGAATTAAATCGAGCTTTAGCCAGCGTGCAAAAGTTGATGAGAAGTCAGGCAGAAAATGGATAATTCAGGATGAGATTGAAACCTGCGGGGGGACGAATGAAACTAGCCTGCATAGGCTAAGTTGAGAGTTAGATCTTCTAAGCTTGATCATGGTATTCTTGTAACAGAGAAAATTGACTTTCGAGAAGCAATTACCAACCACACCTAACACAGGACTCCAGCATGAACCGTGTCAGCATCAAGGGTGAGGAACACCCCATTATAAAAATCTTTAGCGATGACTTTATGTTCACCATTCCCCTCTACCAGCGTCCTTATGCTTGGACAAATGAGCAAGCTGGGGAACTGCTGGAAGACCTGCTAACATCATTGGGAGATGGTAACGACACGATTGATAAACTCAACCCATACTTTCTAGGCAGCATTGTTTTAATCAAATCTGGGCCGCCAGATGCTGAAATTGTAGATGGTCAGCAACGTCTAACAACTCTCACCATACTACTAGCTGCTCTCAGAGCATCATTGCCAACAGAACACGCCAATGATTTGACCACTTATCTATACCAAAAAGGCAGCTTAATCGCGGGTATAGATAATCGTTACCGTTTGACTTTGCGCGAGCGAGATGCAGACTTTTTCAAGACATATATTCAAAATGAAGGTGGTATTAACAAGCTCAAAAACTTGAACAATGCTGAACTGATGGATACTCAGAAGCTTATTAAACAAAATGCACATTTATTCTTGCAACGTTTGCAGACTATCGCGGAATCCCACCGTATACGTCTTGCCCAGTTCCTCATTACCCAGTGCTTCTTGGTAGTGGTTTATACGCCTGACTTTGACTCTGCATATCGGATATTTTCTGTGTTGAACAACAGGGGATTGGATCTCTCCATAACTGATATCTTGAAAGCGGACATTATCGGAAAAATAACCGAAAGCCAACAAGAAAAATATACTAAAAAGTGGGAAGATACCGAGGAGAATCTGGGACGCGAGTTATTCAAAGAGTTGTTTTCTCATATTCGCATGATTAAGGAAAAGAAAAAAATTAGCAAGAGTATCCTTAAAGAGTTTCAAGAAAACATCAATCCTGCTGCAGGGTCTCAGCAATTTATTGATGAAATTTTAGATCCTTATGCTAAGGCTTTTTCCGAAATTCAAAACTTAACCTATGAAAGCGAGCGGCGTGCCGAGGAAATAAATCAACTATTTAAATGGTTAAACAAGATTGATAATTTCGACTGGATACCGCCTGCGATTCTCTACCTATCTCGCAACCGTAATAGCCCCGATAATTTGGTGCGTTTCTTTATAGATTTAGACCGCCTTGCCGCAGGTTTAATGGGGTGCATCTCACTTTGGCGAATGTGTCAAAAAAGAGTTAAAATGAAAAAGCTAGTAAAATCGTTAAATAAATATG
>NZ_JAUBVE010000056.1:142-47465 GCF_036705715.1 Microcoleus sp. AT3-D2
CATCTACCAATTAAGCTTCCTGAGAATTCGAGCGCCATCCGGACAACCTCAAACTTTATTCAGCATCACCGTCAATATCGTAAAAAAAACCCCAAACCAAAATTGGCGGGGAGTTAATTAATCAGGGTGCATCTACCAATTAAGCTTCCTGAGAATTCGAGCGCCATCCGGACAACCTCAAACTTTATTCAGCATCACCGTCAATACCGCAAAAAAAACCCGGCCAAAATTGGTCGGGAGTTAATTAATCAGGGTGCATCTACCAATTAAGCTTCCTGAGAATTCGAGCGCAATCCGGACAACCTCAAACTTTATTCAGCATCACCGTCGATACCGCAAAAAAACCCCAAACCAAAATTGGTCGGAAGTTATTTAGGGCTTGCTGAATAAGTTAAGAAAAATCACGATCGCAATTGATGGGTGATTCTAGTTCGGCGAAACATAATTTTTTGTTTTCTCTAACTTGTCCAGTTATACTTTTTGATAATAACTGACCCGTAAATAGGTGTGATTTTCGGTTATTGACATAAAAAAACGCAAAAAACCCGTCTTAACCAGGTAGAAAGGTTGATTACTAAAAAAGTAATAGCAATGGCTGTACTAGAAGTATTATCAAGTTTTGCCGCCACGCGATTCAAGGTGAATCTTCGTTTACGCAAGTCCCAAATTTGCCCTCAATAGTGTTACCAATTCTCTCATCTTCCCAGGCTTGTTTCTTTGTTTCCTTACTGACATTTGCTGGTGGCCTCCCTAACGGAAACCCACTCATTCTAATTTCTCTTTCTTTACACGCCCGCTCGGTTTTCCCTTGTTCGATAAATGCGAGCTGCATGGACTAATTCACTGATAGTATCCTGTGTAACTTTTAAATGCTTCTATTAGGGCTTTCAAGTCTCTCGATTCGTTAAAATTATCCCCACTCATCCGGTCTAAAAATACATATCCTGAGTAAGCAACTCGCTGACATTTTTGCTCCAAACTCTACAGCTTTTCCGGCTTTCCCTCTGACAATGGGACTGATGTGGGGTTGGCTTAAACTTACTATTCTATCTTCTATGCTCTGTTTGTTATTTTTAAATAACCACTGTTGTTGGCGATAGACTTCTGTGAGGACTAGACTGGTTTTATACTGCTTTTGGTTCATAATTTCTAGGGTGACACCTGACCGAAAGCATCCAGGATACAAGCCGCCGGATTCATTCCTTCGGAGACTCAGTACCCAGAAATAAAAAACCTGTATCCGATGAAACTTGCCCCCGGAATTTATCCGTGGGGTCAATGCTTCAATTCTTTAGTCTAAAATCTCAAATCTAAAATAGATTGACTAGATTATATTTTGAATATGAGCTAGTTTTTTTTAAATATATTAGAGTTGTTTTTCGCCACTGCTAAGTGATTTTTTCTGGCATTATTACGGTAGGTTCTTGGTTTTTTATTGGTTTGATATTTGATCTGTTTATACAGGATGTCTATGATTTTTTATGTATAAACTCTGGCTTTGTTTAATAATCCTAAGTCGGTCGGATAGGTAATATCGGCTGCGGCCGAGGGAGCATCTATGATTAATTTTCCTCGATGGGATGACTCATTTTGAGCGTCCGAATCCTTTTTTTTGGTTCTGGCTGGAGTGGTTTCGGGTATGTTTCGACCATTCGTTCACTTTATTAATTAGGTACGCACTAATACGCCCGTCGTAAGTGAACCAATAGTGACGGGTCAAATGCGAGTTCATTACTGTAGGTTGATGGACCGATAAAGTATTGCAGATAGGGGTTGTCGCGGACTTTTTCTACTCTTGGACGATCGCTGATTCCTAATTTTTCCTTAATGATTAATGCCCCGAACGCCATCCGAAAAGATTTGGCACGGGCTCCCATTTCTGTGGGTAAGTTTTCAGCAGATTATGCTTCAAACCCTGACCACGGAATAAGTTCGGCCATTTTTACCCAACGGTTATCTGGTGACAACTTTCCACATGAGGCGAGTTCAAAGTCGGAGGGTGATAGGAGAGCAAGCTCAGCTTTTATGTACACGATCGCAAATGGTGATGCACGGGTTTTGACCTATTTTACCTGTTTTTCACGGCGACCTGACGGACGATCGCGCGATCGCATAACCCAGCTCTCGTAAATCTTTTGGTCTTTATTCAACAAGCCCTAATTAGGAACGGACTCTGGGGCCCGTTCCACAATAAAATTGAGTTTTGTGGAACGGGCCCCAGAACCAGTTCTTGAAAATGGTGAAAGATGTAAGCTCAAACCAATAATCTCGTAAACCCGCCCCGACTTTCCTAGACTAAGAAATTCTGGACAACATAGTTCCCCACATTTCTACCCGCACTCAAACCATTTACGTTAGCACTCATGAAATGAATGCCTCCGTAAAGGCGACTCATGCCCGATTCGTCGGCCGCTTCGCTGAAGTTTTCGTAGGTTCGCAAAGTGTTGATAGATTGATCTCCCCGATCGGCAAAGCCAAAATCCGAACCCAATACAGAACTCATAACGGCATCGGCTGCACCGCTAAAGGTACTGTGACCAGACGTGTACTCAGGGAACGGCGGAGTAGGTAGCAGCGGAGTCCACTGGGCGTCGGCTGTCGTGTTGGGATTGTTGTCTGTGTCCGCTTGGCTGATAGCTGTCACCGGCCGCCACAAGTTGTACTCATACTTGGCATCCCAGCAGCTAATAGCTGCATCGGCGAGGGCAATATTTAGCAGGGCGAACAAGCGGGCGCTATCTTCCAGGGATGTGCCGGTGAGAGTCGCTGTTTCTTCGGCGATTTGGTTCCAGTGACCAGGAGGCGTAAACGTCCCAGCGCCGTTGGCCCAGAATTTGGCTATGACTGTTTGGTCTGGGGTGCGCGTAAGACTGTCACTTTTGCCGATGTCTTGGACGTAGTTAAGTTCCTCTGCGTACTGGGCGCTGTCAAGGGCGGGCGGGCCGGGCGGGCGGAACTGAGAACCGCTAGTCATCGCAAAGGGAGTAACTTCGGCCCACTGTGGCGCTAGCCCTGCGGCAAAAGCGGGGGGAGTCGGCACCCAACTACCGGGGCCGGTTGTGGGGGTGGGCTGCACTACTTTCGTGATGCCGTCTGCACTCCGCGAACTGATAATTTGGTCAGCAACTTGCTGTCCGAGGGCAATCCCGTCTTGTTTGGCTTTGCCGTCGGTAATTTTAGCTAAAGACGATGCGTATGCTTCGTTGAATGTGGCTGCTTGCGCTGGGTAGAGGTTGACTAAGACGCGGTGGGCGGCCGCGGCGGTGGCTGCTTCTGCTGATGTACCTGCAGGTGGGTCTATTTCCACGAGGTAAGGGGTGTATTTTTTGCTGATCGAGTTAACAGCATCGTAAATGGCTGCGTGAACCATTGCCATGTTGCGGGAGGCGAGGGGAGGCGGGGTATTGGATGTCCGCACTGCATTGAGCACGACTCCGTTCCACTCAATGACAGGGTTTCCCGATAACTGATTTGTGAATTGGTCGCGGTCGATCGTGTTGCTGTTGACTCCCGGCAATACTACTAAATACTCGCCCGTGAGTTTGTCTTGAATTACGGTGCTGTTGCTGTTGGCGCCGGTGCCTTGCTGGATGTTTAAATTTTCAAAGCTGAGGCCGTCTAGCAATCGAATTTTGTCATTGCCGTTGCCGAAGTCGGCGATGTAGTCGGCTGTGGCTACAGTGGGGCCGCCGCTGCCTTTAGCAATGGCAAATATATCATCGCCTGTGCCGCCGCTCACGGTATCGCTACCTGCGCCCGGATAGATGATATCGTTGCCGGAATCGCCACTAATTAGGTCGCTGCCTTTACCCCCCCAGAGGATGTCGTCGTCTGCACCACCAACAATCGTATCGTTGCCTTGGTCGCCGCAGATTTTGTCTTTGCCGACATCGCCTTCGAGATAGTCGTCTCCGCTGTTGGCATAAATTATGTCGTTGCCATCCAAGGCGTTAAATCTGTCTGGTTGGATGGTTCCTTCGAGATAGTCAAATTTAGCACTGGGGGTCAGGGATGCCATGTTTATTTATTGGATATTTTGATTAAAGTGCAAAGGTTTCGTAAACTCTGTAGATGCTTAAGTGTGTTTACCCCTAGTTTAATAGTATTAAGCTTTATGGCTGGGAAGTAAACACCACAACACAACTTTATTGAATCTTTAATATTTAACGGGTTTATTATGAACTTTTGCGGTCTGAAGCTACGTAAAAATACAGTTATTAAAACTGCCTTAAATACTACAACTTTGTTAAATTTTTACAAAAATACTATTTTTTTTTATATTTTGATAGAGCAAGAGAATTTTTACCACCATCAAGGGAGCGGATTGTGTAACTGAGTAAGTATATATTTATTAAGCACTTCTCAAAGCTGCGATCGGGTCTAGTCTGGCGGCTTGGCGGGCGGGGACAACGCCGAAGAAGAGGCCTACTGCACCGGATACACTGACAGCAAGGCCGATCGCCACGGGCGAAATACCAGCTTGCAAGGGCGTGAAGTTACCTACAAGCAAGATACCGCCGACACCGACGCAAGTACCGACTATCCCTCCGGCAGCGGATAAAATTACAGCTTCGACAATAAATTGAAATAAGATATCTTGTTGGGATGCGCCAATCGCCTTTCTGAGCCCGATTTCCTGAGTGCGTTCGCTGACGGACACAAGCATAATGTTCATAATCCCAATGCCACCGACTAATAGGGAAATGCTGGCAACAGCAGTTAACATCAGAGTCAAAGCGCCGGAAATTGCCCCCATTCTTGCCATTAAATCTCTCTGATTTCTGACAGTAAAATCATCTTCGGTAGTAATTTTGTGCCGCAATCTCAGCAGGTTTTCCACCTGAAATTGCGCCGCGTCCATTTGCGATTCATCTTTAATCGAAATAAATATCGACGTGACAGCCAAACCGTAGAGAGATTTGCGCCCGACTATGCGATTGGCCATTGTGGTGATCGGCACAGTGGCGGAATTATCAAAATTCGTACCAAAAGATGTGCCTTTGGGCGCCAATACTCCAATTACTTTGACGCTGACATTTTGGATACGCACCTGTTCGCCCAACGGATTTATATTGCCAAAAAGTTTCTCGGCCAATTCTGAACCGAGAACCACAACTTGGTTACTTTGCTTAACATCGAGTTCGGTCAAAAACCGCCCTTTTGCCATTTCAAAGCTTCTGACTTCTAGAAATTCTGGAATCGTGCCGAAAATTAGAGCCGAAACATTTTTGTTGCTGTAGCGAACAATCTCTGAACTGTTAAGTTCTGCTGACACGCCTTGAACGGATGGGACTTGAGTTGCGATCGCCTTTGCGTCTGGCAGTACGAGAGTTTGAGGCGCACTTGAGATGGTACTTCGCCTAGCGTTCGGTACTCCCGGCCTCACGATTAATACGTTTGTACCCAGGGATTGAACTTGTCCTGCTACAAATTTTTGAGCTCCTTCTCCAATTCCTATCATGGCAATTACTGAGGCGTTGCCGACAATCATGCCAATCATTGTTAAACTGCTGCGAGTTTTGTTGGCTAGTAGCGTTTGACCGGCCATTTTGACGCTTTCAATAAAATTCATACTTTGGGAATTGGGAATTGGGAATTGGGCATCGGGAATTGGGAATTGGGCATCGGGCAGCGGAAATTAGTAATTGGTAATGGAAACCAACAAATAACTAATGACTACTGACTAATGACTAATGACTAATGACTTCTTAAGCACTTCTCAATGCCACAATCGGGTCTAATTTAGCAGCTTGTTTTGCAGGTACGATGCCAAAAAATAAGCCGATACTGCCGGAAACACCGACTGCAAGTGCGATCGCCACTGGGGAAACGCTAGCTTGCAGGGGAGTAAAAGCAGCGACTAAAAGCACGCCGCCAATACCGAATCCAGTGCCGATCGCCCCACCTGCCGCTGACAAAATCACAGACTCGATCATAAACTGAATCAGGATATCCTGCTGAGAAGCTCCGATCGCCTTTCTCAGCCCAATTTCCTTCGTGCGTTCGGTAACAGAAACCAGCATGATATTCATAATCCCGATGCCGCCGACAAACAGCGAAATTGCCGCCACGAAAGCCAACATCAACGTCAAAGCACCAGTAATGCTGCCCAAAGTATTCATTAAATCTTTCTGGTTGCGAACAGTAAAATCATCCTCCTTAGTAATTTTGTGACGCAACCTGAGCAGATTTTCTATTTGAAATTGGGCAGCTTGCATCATATTTTCATCTTTAATTGCAACCGAAATAAACGTTACTTTTGTACCGTAGGGAGATGTGCGACCTACGATCAGATTTGCCATTGTTGTCAGGGGCAAATAAACATTCATATCTTGATTGTCGCCAAAGCTGGAACCTTTCGCCTGCATGACTCCAATTACTTGAAAACTCGAGTTTTTGATACGGATGTATTGACCAATTGGCTGTGTATTACCAAACAATTGTTCTGCTGCTTCCGATCCTAAAGCAACCACATTTTCTTGTCTTTGTAAATCTAATTTGCTTAAAAATCGGCCTTGACCGACATCAAAGCTTCTGACTGTCAGAAATTCTGGGGTAGTTCCGACAATGGAAGACGAAACGTTTTTATTGCGGTAGGTAACGAGTTGACTATCATTGATAGTTGGTGCGACTTCTTGGACAGAAGGAACTTGAGATGCGATCGCCTCTGCATCTTCCACTACTAAAGTCTGGGGCGGAATCACCGGGCGGGTTTGCGCTTCAGGACTGCCGGGAATAATAAATAGCAAGTTTGAACCCAGAGAGTTAACCTGTCCCTCGATAAATGTTTGAGCTCCTTCCCCGATACCGATCATCGAAATGACAGAAGCATTGCCAATGATAATTCCTAACATCGTCAAGGTGCTGCGAAGCTTGTTTGCCATCAAAGTTGTGACGGCCATTTTGACGCTTTCAACAATATCCATAATTCGATTTTAGATTTTAGATTTTAGATTTTAGATTTGGGATTATTCGATTTTAGATTTGGGATTTTAGATTTGGGATTGGATTATTCGATTTTAGATTTTAGATTTTAGATTTTAGATTTGGGATTGGGATTATTGGTATCAACTTAATATTTAAACCCATAATAAACTCGCTTGTAGCCGAGTCTAAATCCCCCTAAATCCCCCTTATTAAGAGGGACTTCGACTGCTCTTGTCCCCCCCTTGTTAAGGGGGGTTAGGGGGGATCTCCGGGGAAAGAAAACACCCTATAGCGATCGAGATAAATAATGCCCCATGCCCTATGCCCCATGCCCTATGCCCTATGCCCTATTTCTGATTCTTGATAATATCCTCCAGCTTTTTACCTTGAGGAAGTTCGGTAAAAACGCGATCGCCCGCTTTCGCACCCTCCAAAATCTGAATCTTGTTACCAATAGTCGATCCCACAGTCACAGGCTTAAACTTCGGCTGCTGCTTCTCATCGGGAACTAGCACACCCGTTTGACCTTTATTAGTCACAATTGCCACCGTCGGCACAACTAAAGCATTGCTCAACTTTTCACCAACAAATCTCAAATCTACATTCATCCCCGATTGCAAGAAATCCTTGCCTGTATCAATGGCAACTCGCACTTGGAATAGCGTCACATCCCGTTCCTTAACAGCTTCCGGCGCAATTAACTTAACGCGGCCTTTAAACACTTTATCTGGATAAGCGTCAGCCACTATTTCAACGACTTGACCCGGTTTAATTTGACTGATATCAGCCTCCGGGACTTTCGCCAAAACTTCAACATCTCTAGCTAGAGCGACAATCGATGTCGAAGTTGCCGAAGTAGCTTCCGATGCCGAAGTTGCCGGAGTTACAAAAGCTCCTTGGATGGCATATCTTTGGGTAATAACTCCAGCAAAAGGAGCGCGAACTTTCGTATCTTCTAACTGCACTTCTTGAAAGCGGACTTGAGCTTGAGCTTCGGCTAATTCAGCTTGAGCTTGAGCTATTTCTTCCGGGCGAGAACCGTTTTCTTGTGCGTTCAATTGGCTTTTTGCTTCAGCAACTGCTGCTTCGGCTTGGGCGATTTCTTCTGGACGGCTGCCGTTTTCTAGCTGCGCTAATTTGCTTCTAGCTTCGGCAACTTCTGCTTCGGCTCTCGCAATTTCTTCCGATCGCGTGCCGTTTTGCAATTGCTTCAATGCTTGCTGCTCGACTTGCACAGCAGCTTGCAGTTGCTTAATTTGCGACTCCCGACTTTCTTGCAGTTGTTGCACGCGTCTTTGGGACTCTATTAATTGAGCTTGGGCAGTACGATTTTCTTTAATTAATTCATCCAGTTTATCTTTAGCAAGAGCACCTTCTTCCACTAGCGGCCGATTGCGTTCCACCCGTTGAGCGGTTAGTTCGGCTTGGGCTTTACTCGAGTCAATTTGCGTTTGTGCTTGGGCAATTTCTTGTTTTACACTGCCGGTTTGAGCATCTGCTAAACGAGCTTGAGCTTGGGCTAAACGAGCTCGCCCTTGGCTGACTTCTTCTACGCGGCTGCCGGCTCGCAGTCGCTGCAACCCTGCTTGAGTTTGCTGCAAGCGAGCTCTGGCTCCTGCCACTTCTTCAACGCGGCTGCCGGCTTGGACTTGCGCGAGACTGGCCTCGGCTTGCTCTAAGCGCGCTCGGGCGCTGGCGATGTCTTCCGATCGATTCCCGGCTTCGATTTTGGCGAGTTTGGCTCGCGCGCTGGCTTCGCGGGCTTGAGCTTGAGCTAGTTGAGCTTCTACATCGCGGCTTTCCATGCGGGCCACGATTTGTCCTGCTTCGACTTTATCGCCCTGTTCGACAAATAATTCTGCGATGCGGCCGGAACCTTTGGGGCTGAGATTGACGCGCTGTACGGGCTGCACGGTACCGCTCGACGTGATCCGCACGGTGAGGTTTTGCGCTTCCACCGGCACTGTCATAGTGGCGATCGCATCTACTTTCGGCTGCGATCGACTTTTTGCTATATATATAGTGGTCGGTACAGCTAGCAACCCGGCTGCAACCAACCCAATCGCCCACCGCTGCGGTTTGCGCGCGGGTTTCTTCGGAGACTGCTTTTGGGCGGTTTTTTTATCTGCAATTTTGGTCTCTGCGGCCTTGGTGTCTACAGTCTGAGTATCTTCCACCTTGACCTGAGCAGTTTCCTTTTTAGGGCTAACGATCATACCGACTCACCTAATTTAATCTCAGGATTACCTTTAAGGTAAAATTTTTTGCTGATGCTTGGCATCGTCTTTCAGACTCATCCGATCGGGTGATTTAAAAAAAGTTCCCCAACCAGCACCTGTAAACAATTATAGCTAATCTTTGCAAGTTATTAAATAATGTTAAGTTTTTTCAGCCAAAAGAGGTGGATCTAAACAAAATCGCTCCTGGCTGCTGGCAAATAAAAATATATTTTAATAAATAATATCATTTTTGGGGTATCGGGGCGCGCTCCTCACCAGCGACAAAGGCTGATACGACAGCGGGCGATCGACTACAGTAGGTCATTGCGGACTCGTGTTAGCGATCGCAGCGGGATCTGCCAGTGAATCGCTCGTAACGACACAGTATGGACACACTTAATTCTCATAAACCCGGTTTCACGGGTAGCGGTGCGTAAATCTTGAATCCATATCCGCCCTGTGCCCACAACAGGTTAAAATATTTTTCAAATCCGTTAAAAATGGAAAATAAAAACAATGAACCGTCCTCAAAGCGTTACAGTTCTGGCAATCTTGCAGCTAATTAGCGGCGTATTCAGCCTCCTTGACGGCTTGTTCATCTTACTTTTTGCTGGCATTTTTGGCGGTCTCGGTGCGGCTGTCGGCGGGGCGAAAGTTGGCACTGTAATCGGCGGCTTTATTGCAATTTTTGCGGGAATCAGTTTTATTTTAGGCCTCCTCTCCTTACTCTTAACTTGGGGTTTGTTTCAACTAAAAAATTGGGCTTGGACGGGAACATTAATTGTCCATATCATCGCCACCATCGCGCAAATTGCCAAAATGTTGGGCAGCGGCGGTACAGCAGTCAATTTCTTAACTCTGGGTTTTGCAGTAGCTAGCATTTATTACCTGCTGCGGCCGGATGTTAAACAAGCATTTCGTGTCTGATTTCCTTTTCCTTAACGGTACTGAATTCTCGGATCGAAAAAAGCATAGGAAATATCAACCGCCAGATTAATCAGTACAAAAGTGACAGAGACAAAAATTACTCCTCCTTGAACAATTGGGTAATCCCGCGTCAGAATACCGCTATAAATCCAAGAACCAATTCCCGGCCACGAGAAAATTGTTTCAGTCAGAATAGCGCCGCCTAAAAGAGTGCCGAACTGCAAACCGATAGTTGTGACGATCGGCAAAAAGGCATTTTTCAAAGCGTGTTTCAAAATCACCCAATATTCCGGTAATCCCTTCGCCCTCGCAGTGCGGATGTAATCTTGAGAAAGCACTTCCAGCATCGCAGAACGAGTGATGCGAGCTATAATCGCCAGAGGAATAGTTCCTAAAGTCAAAGCTGGCAGGATTAAATGGGCGATCGCATCCCGCAAAGCCGCAAAATCCCACCTCAGCAACGCATCCAAAATATAAACACCCGTAATCGACTTAAAACCAAACCCCAAATCTACACTAATCCGCCCGCTAGGAGGTAGCCATTTCAGATAAACAGCAAACAAATAAATCAACATCAATCCCAACCAATACACTGGCAAAGATACGCCAATTAACGAACCACTCATCGCGAGATTGTCCAGCCAGCTATTTTTATGAACAGCAGCCAAAATCCCCGCCGGAATTCCGATAACCAATGCCACCAACATCGCCACCACAGACAGTTCAAAAGTAGCAGGCCAGCGACTTATTATTTCATCAATTATGGGAATACCACTAATAATACTATTTCCCAAATCCAAGCGGATCAAACTCCATAAAAAAGCCAAATATTGCAAATGCAAAGGTTGATTCAAACCTAATCTCACTCTCAACATTTCCACCTGTTCGGGAGTTCCCCGTTCTCCCAAAAGCACTGTAGCTGGGTCTCCCGGTATCAAATGCAAAAAAGTAAATACTAGCAGAGTGATTCCGAAAAGGACTGGGAATAGTCCCAGAAAACGTTTAATAATGTAATTAATCATTTTTTTAAGATAGATTTGCTCCGCTCGGATTTGGCTGCATTTTCACATATCGTTATATGGTTGGTAGGGCCGGGTTTACGAAAAATATTTGTAGTAACGAAGGATATGGATAAACCCGCCTTTTCTTAGGGAACCGCGAAGAGAAGAGGGCGGGTTTATGAATTTACTAAATTATTTCATATATTTCTCCTAAAACCCGCCCCTTGTATCAACACCAATATATGCAGGTAAAACCCGCCGTTTTCAAGACTTACTAACATCCTCAAAAGACTCAGAACCCAAAGGACTCGGAATCCAACCTTGAATATTCTTGCGTTTGCCTAAAAGTGGCTGCGAATGTACGATCGGCAAACGTACAGCTTCCCCATGCAAAATCTCGCTAACTTCCGCATAAATTTTCGCCCTAGCTGCTTTATCACCACTCGCCCTCCCCCGATCCAAAAGTTCCAGAACTTTCGGATTTTTCCAATTTCCCAAATCCGCCGTAGAACCCGGCCCGAAGTGAGGATAATAAAAATTGTCTGGATCGCCATAATCTCCCGTCCAACCCATCATAAAAGCTTGAAATCCGGGAGGTTTGAGCCGATCGGCTAAATAAGCAGACCAATCCTTTGTCAGCAATTTTACCCGAATCCCGATCGCGCTCAAATCCGCCGCAAAAGCCTCAGCGATCGGCTTCGGCGTGGGAAAATAGGGACGGCTGACGGGCATATACCACAAATCCAAATCAAAACCGTTCGGATAACCGGCTTTCGCGAGCATTGCTTTAGCTTGCTGCGGGTTAAATTCATAATCTTTAACTTGATCAGACGCCGCCCAATTCAGCGCAGGCGGGATAAATTGCGAATCATGTTTTCCGAGTTCTCCCCAGAAAGCTTGCACTATTGCTGTCTTGTTAATTGTTTGGGCGATCGCCCGCCTGACTTCCGGTTTTGACAAAGGTTCGTAACTCGGATTTAGCCCTAAATAACCGACATTAAAAGAAGGTCGCACAACAGCTTCTAAATTAGGATCTCCCTGAACTTCTTTTAATTGATCCGGCGTTAAATCTACAGTAAAATCAAGTTGTCCTGCTCGCAACTGAGCCAGTCTCGCCGCCGGATCATCAACAAAACGAATTATCAATTGATTGACTTTTGGCGTGCCAGTTTTCCAATAATTCGGATTTTTCTCCAAAACTATGCGATCGCCCGATCGCCATTCCTGAAACACAAAAGGCCCCGTCCCCACCGCCAGCGACGCCGGAGTGCCGTACTTAGCACCCGCTTTTTTCACCGCCGCCGGACTCGCCATCCCGAAATAACCAGACCCAATCGCCGACGGAAAAGCAGCAAAAGGTCGATTCAAAACAAATTTAATTGTAAACTTATCAACAACTGCCACATCTTTTACTAAAGAATCTTTTTCTCCCTTAAACCCGCCAAAAAAAGCTTTCCAAATTGAATAATTCTTGCCCGCTTCTCGAAAACCGTTAGGATTTTTCGCATCCCACCAGCGATCCACATTAAACTTAACAGCTTCCGCGTCAAAATCCGTACCGTCGTGAAACTTTACCCCGGAACGCAACTTAAAAGTCCAAGTTTTGCCATCTGTAGAACTTGACCATTCAGTAGCGAGACTCGGCTCAAGTTCCACAGTTCCCGGTTTAAAATCAGTCAAGCGATTGTAAATTTGGTCGATAACAATCACCGAATTGCCATCAGTAATATTTCCCGGTTCCAGATTGACCGGCTGCCCGCCCGCACCGTAAACTAAAGCCCCAGCCGGAACCGCAGCAGGAGTTGGCGTAGTTGGAGAATTATTGCTAACCGTGTTTGAAGGAGTGCCGCAATTTGATAAAATTACAGCCATCCCAAAAACTAGACTTAATAAAACTAAACGCCAGGGTTTTAACAATCTCATTTCAATGGCTCCGGTTTAATAAAAAATTGTACTCATATCAAAAATTTCTAATTTGCTCTTTCTCTGACCTCTGTAGTTTCTGCCTTCTCGGCTGTTAATTTAGTTAATTCTATATTAAAATCCAGTCTAAATTAACAAACCAAATAGAGCAGCCTGATGATATCATGCTGGAGGGGAAAATCTCAACCCACACCTTTACAGTAGGCGACGGAAGCAGCATGAAAGCTAACGTTTCGCCCCAGCTAGAGGGGTCATTCGATTTTAGGTTTTAGATTTTAGATTTTAGATTTACTCCATGAATCTGGGAGAGCATCTCATATTTGTAAAAACACTTCTTATTACTTCTTTCTTCTTCCTGTTTCCTTCTGGCTCCTGCCTCAAAACTCCAATTTATAGCTTACCTGCAAAAGTTCAAGCTCCCAATCTGGGAGCTTGAACTAATGAATCGCAGAGTGCGTAAACACCCTGCGATTTACTCAAAAATCCTCGTCAACTACTGCGGTTTTTGACCGTTTTGCATCCTGTTTTTAGCATTTTGCCGGCGCTGCTGCATCATTTGAGCTAATTGGCTGCGCTGTTCGGCAGTGAGCACTTCTCGCATTGCGAGTGTAATTTCAAATTGAACTTCTTCAAACTGCTGTCTCAATCCCATTATTTGACGGTGTTTTTCGCGTATTTCGCTGGCATTTGCCGTGCCGGACATCATCGTGTCCAATTCTTGTCTGGCTTGGCGGACTGCTTGCATTCGCTGGGAAACTTGGTCTTTGTACCGATCGCGAACTGCCTGCATTTGCTGCTTTTGGTCTGCGCTTAAATTCAGTTTCTCGAACATCCCACCTTCCTTGCCAGCAGGTCGATTTGGTCGCTGATTTTGTGCAAGTGTTTCCGGTTCTAGGGGATTAGGAACTGCTATTGCTGCGGCTGTGCTACCGAGAGTCAGCATTAAAACGGCTAGGGCAGATATACGACGAATTGACATGAAAATTGCCTCTTTGATATTACTTATTTGTTGGCGGTTCACTGTCAGCACCCGGGCTGAAAGTCAACCAATATGTTTGTGAGCGATCGGTCATACTTTCTTGGGGAGAATCATGAAGTACACCCTCCCAGTTAGTAACTAAAAATGCTTCTAGCTGAGCTATTTCCTTATCTCGCAATTGTGCAGTCTGAAACGGACGGTAGCCAGACCAAAAAACTAGCAGGCTAGCAGCAATCGCAGACGATAAAGCCCACTTAGAAACAGAGGATATTTTTAAATCATCAGACTTAGCTGAGGCACTTGATCGCGTTTTTTTGCAGTTGGTTTCATGGAAAACACTCGCCTGGTTACTTTCGATTGCTGCTAGAATTTTTTGCTCTAAATCTGGTATAGCTTCAGGAATATTGGGGCGATTTCGCTTCAAGAAATTAACTAACTCTTGGTCGCTGCTTGGGTTATTCATAGCTCGCTGACACCTTCTTTTTGCAAAAATTGCCGCACAGCATTTCGGGCATAAAACACGCGAGATTTGACGGTTCCCGCAGGCAGTCCCAAAATTTGGGCTACTTCTTTTTGCGGGATGTCTTCTAAGTCGTGCAGCACCAAAACGCTGCGGTGTTCAAAGCTCAATTGCTCCAGTCCCCGCTGCACTAAATCTTGATAGTGCAACTGCATCAAGTCCGATGTGTTATCTTTAAGAATAACCCGATCCATTGTTTCTTGATTTTTGAGTTGGGAGTCAAAAGAATGCTGTTTAGCAAATGCTTGTCTTTGGTCGGAAGCCACATTCCAAGTGATTCGATAAAGCCAAGTAGAAAAGTTTTCCTGGTGCTTGAGTTTGGGCAATCCTTTCCACACTCGCAGAAATACTTCTTGTGCTAAATCGTCAAGAAGCGAGGGGCCGCAGAGTTGGTAAAGGGTTGACCTGACTTTGTGTTGATAGCGTTTGTAAAGGTAGCGAAAGCAAGTGCGATCGCCCTTTAAACATTGAGCAACTAAGTCCGAGTCGGAACAATCATCGATTAAAACATTGGCTGACACAGCTAACACCTGTGAAGTCTCCCCCACCAGTTCGTTATCTGAAGAGTTTAGACAGGGCGATCTGGAAAAAGGTTCAAATAATTTAAAATATTATTTTGAGCATGAATCCGCTTGGGGTGTAAAACTGTACCAATGTCAGCAACAGGCAAGATGCCTGTTCCACAAAAATTGAATTTTCTTGTGGGTTGGGCTTCTAGCCCGCCCATAACAGGCTTTCGGGCCTGTTCCACAAAAATTAAATCTTATTGTGGGCCGTAGGGTTGGCTATGGCGATAATTCTAAAATATTGGTTCTAACTGATATCTTGCACCATTATCAACTACCTGTTTAGGAACGGGTTCTCCGGCCCGTTCCACAAAACTCAATTTTATTGTGGAACGGGCCGGAGAGCCCGTTCTTAACAATGGTGCAAGATGTGAGTTCTAACTATTTACAGCATTTTTCCAATAGGTATAAGTTTCTAAACCAATACTTTTTTGGTCTTCATTATAGATTTCATCTAAACATTTGAAAAAACCTAAAGCGTAATTTTTCAATCCCAACTCTGTCAAACTTGTGAGAATCCTTGTCAGCCGCAGGTAGTTGTGATTAAATTTTTCAATCCACTCTCTTTTTCTTGACAAATATTCCTCTGATTTTGCAATTACAATTTCTGCTTTTTCCCCTTCGCGGCATTGCAAACCGTAAAACGCCAGCATGACTTTGAACGAATGGAGTAAGCGATTTCTCAACTCTTCACTTGTTCTAAAAGCTTGAATTACCTCATCATTTAAAGTAGGAGCACTGGAATTAAAGCGACTCTTTTCTCTCAGCGGAAACAGCCATTGAATGTAATTGTGTACAGATTCCAGCTTCTGGTAATCCCACGACCAAATATCCTCGATCGCCCGACCTTGTGAATCAGGCTGCTGACCGAGATAGAATGCTAAAATTTTGTTTTGTTTGGTTGAATCACTCATTAATCTGCTATGCAAAACATCAAAAAGGTGATATTCAGTCAGTTTTAACCGACTTTAGCTATTAGCCAGGGGTTTAAACCCCTGGCCACTTCCCCCGCTTTACCGCAAAGTAACAAACTCTTCAGCAGTCGATGGGTGAATGCCAATAGTCGCGTCGAAGTCTTTCTTGGTAGCTCCCATATTAACAGCGATCGCCATTCCTTGAATAATCTCGCCGGCGTCTTTCCCAACCATGTGCACGCCCAAAACTCTGTCAGTATTAGTCTCAACAACTAACTTGACAAAAGTCTTCTCATCTGCACCTGTCAAAGAATGAAACATCGGTCTAAACTTGGCTGTATAGCACTTAATTGATTCGGGAAACTTGGTTTTAGCCTCCTCTTCTGTTAAGCCAACTGTAGCTGCTTCCGGCTGCGAAAATACTGCTGATGCAACATTTTCGTGACTGATCGATCTGGGGTTATTACCAAATTCAGTATCGGCAAAAGCACGGCCTTCCGCGATCGCAACTGGTGTTAAATTAATCCGGTTGGTGCAATCTCCCACTGCAAAAATGTGGGGCTGACTGGTGCGGCTGTCTTTGGTAACTGCGATCGCACAGTTATCGATTTCTACTCCCGCATTTTCTAAAGCCAATTTTTCCAAGTTCGGCAAGCGCCCGGTAGCGCACAACAGCGCGTCTACTATGAGCGTTCCTTCGGATTTTCCCGACAAAGTTAATTGTAAGCCTTCTGGGGTTTTCTCTATGTGGTTGATCGAGCTTTCTGTCAAAATGTCTATTCCGTGCTTAATCATTCCTTCTTGCACGTTGGTGCGAATTTCTGTGTCGAAGTCGTTCAAAATTAAGTCGCTGCGAATGATTTGAGTTACTTGGCTTCCCAACCCGTTCATAATGCAAGCAAATTCGACGCCGATGTAGCCGCCACCCCAAATGGCTAACCGTTTTGGCTGCTCTTTTTGCAGGAAGATTTCGCGGGAGGTAATCGCGTGTTCGATGCCGGGAATTGGGACTCTTCTGGCTTCTCCGCCGACTGCTATTAAGATTTTCGCTGCGGTAAATTTTTTGTCACCAACTTCGACGGTGTGGGGGTCAATAAATTTCGCGTATCCTGAGATTAATTCGACTCCGGCTTTTTCAAGGAAGCTGATGTGCAGTTTGCTCAGCCGCCGCACTTCTGCGTCTACCGTGGTGATGAGTTTTTCCCAATCGAAGCTGCTTTCTACTGGACTCCAACCGTAGCCCACCGCATCTTCATAAAGGTGCGAAAATGTTGAAGCGTACACCATGAGCTTTTTCGGGACACAGCCGCGAATTACGCAGGTTCCGCCTACTAAGTCATTTTCGGCGATCGCCACTTTTGCGCCGTAGGATGCTGCTCGCTTGGAACTCGCTAATCCGCCGGAACCCGCACCTATCACAAACAAGTCGTAGTCGTATGTCATAATTGTCTGTACCTTCTTATCGCCCACTTACCAATTTTACGCTTTACTTTTTTTAATGATATCTCAAAAAATTTTTGTTTTTTTTGGGGTAAACTACTTTACTTTTTGCGATCAATCGGGTATTATTTAATAATAGGAATCTGTGCGTTAATTTAAAAAATGCTCACACTCCCATTATTAGAGTATAGCACAAGCGCTCGACAAGAAACATATAAAAATGTAACTATTTTCGAGCCGCCGCCAAGAATAAAAGAGCTAATTGTCGATCGCTCGTTATAGCCGAGTCGAACTCCCGTAAATCCCTGTAAAAAAGCGCAACTTTAATGCTCTTCCCGATTTTTAAGGGGTAGTAGGGGGCAACAATCAGGCTGGATCGGGGCTAATCACAGCGCAGCGATAGAAAACTGATACTACCCTAACCTATCGGGGCAATCACGGGAGATTACCCTACAGTTTTTGAGAATTTCATCAATCCTTGATAATTGCTATATTATAAACATAAATTAATTCTCGGGCTAGCTTTATGATCGATTGGCTTGTGATCTGGGGAGTGACGCAAGGAGTTGGCATTCTCGTTCAACCCATCTTAGAAGACTTGATCAAAGACGGCGCGAAGGATTTTGCTAAAGATTTTTTTAAAGATTCCCTGAAAAACGTCTTATTAGGCGAAAAAGACCCCCGAAAAGTCGCAGCGGGTAAAGCGATCAAAAAGTTTTTGGACTTGGTGGAACAGCAGTTGAAAATTGGCGGACTTTCCTCAGAGCAAAGAAAGCTGTATATTAAAGATGTTAAACAGTTTATCAATAACAAGTCGGTTAAGGAAATTTTGGGCAAGGCTTTTGAGAGCGATCGCGAATCTCTCGATGCAGAACTTCTCGAACAAACCTGGACTCAACTAGATTTAACTCCTTTACCAGCAAGATTTAAGTGGCAAACCATCGCCAATCAGTATCTCGCAGAAGTTCAAGAAATTCTCTTTGACTCAAAAGACTTGCGCGATATCTTGACGGCTCAAAATCTGGATAGCATTCAGAAAAATACTCAAGAAACGGCGGGGATTATCCCCGAATTTGACTTGAGGCAATATCAAGAAGCTCTGTGCGAGCGTTACAGCAATCTCAATTTAAGCAGCGTCGATCCCAATACCTACGATTATCGGGAAAAGCTGAAAGTTTGGCAAATCTTTATTTTCCAAGATGTGCGATCGATTTACGAATCCTTTCTGCCCCAAGCTTACGAAATTCCTAAAGAACATCAACGGCGGCTGCAAGACAGCAATCAATTAGACGCGATCGATCTAGAAAATTTAGAGAAATATCGGCGCGGTTATTTTTCTCAGCCGATCGTCTCCGTGTTAGATGTTATCAATGACAAGCAAAAGTATCCCTACATTGTAATTTTAGGCGATCCGGGTTCGGGCAAGTCTACTCTGTTACAATATTTAGCATTAAACTGGGCGCGATCGCCCTTAAATAGCGTGACATCTCAGCCGATTCCGCTGCTAATAGAATTGCGGACTTACATTCGCAGCGGGGAATCAGGACATTGCAAGAATTTCCTCGAATTTTTTCATCAAAGTCCGGGTTCAATTTGTCACTTGAATCAGCATCAATTGCAGGAACAGCTTAAAGCAGGCGACGCTGTGGTGATGTTCGACGGGTTAGATGAAATTTTCGATACCGGGAAACGAGAAGATGTAATTACGGCGATTCATCGGTTTACCAATGAGTATCCGCGCGTGCGAGTGATTGTCACGTCTCGGATTATTGGTTACAAACCTCAACGGTTGCAAGATGCAGAGTTTCATCACTTTATTCTCCAAGATTTGAATGCGGAACAAATTCAGGATTTTGTTCACCGCTGGCATGAATTAACTTTTACTGATGCTGTGGAAAAAGCGCGAATTCGCGATCGCATGGAAAGAGCACTGGAGTATTCCTCAACAATTCGAGATTTAGCAGGAAATCCGTTATTGTTGACGATTATGGCGATTTTAAATCGCAGTCAAGAATTGCCGAGAGACAGGGCGGAACTTTACAATCAAGCTTCGCGGGTATTGCTGTATCAATGGGATGTGGAAAGGTCTTTAGTAGAGGATAGCAGGCTCGATCCGAAAACTCTTGATGCTAAAGATAAGCAAGAAATGCTGCGGCGAGTCGCTTACAAAATGCAAGCAGCACCTGAAGGGTTGGCTGGCAATATTATTAGTGCGGGAGATTTGGAGAATACCCTGACAGCATATCTGAAGAATAAAGATTTCTATCGACCGAAAGAGCGGGCAAGGTTGATAATTAACCAACTGCGAACTCGCAACTTTATTTTATGTTTTTTGGGTGCGGATACTTATGGGTTTGTGCATCGAACTTTTTTGGAATATTTCTGTGCATCGGAGGTGGTGGAAAGGTTTCAGAAGACACAAGAAATTTCACTGGAGGAGCTGAAAACCGATGTTTTTGGCAAGCACTGGGATGATGAATCTTGGCAGGAAGTTTTGTGCTTGATTGCGGGATTGATTGCTGGAAAGTTTACAGGGAAATTGATTGAGTTTTTGATTGAACAGGATGGGGAAGCCAAAAACTTTAGCAATCTGTTTTTGGCAGCGAAGTGTTTCAATGAGGTGAGGGATAGAAAAGAGATTGCTGGGGTTGAGAGTCAATTGCTTGAACGCTTACAAGAGTTAACGAAGTGTCCTGTCAGCAAGTATAGCATAGGTTTTCATGTAAATGACGCAGAAATTAAACTGATTGGGGACATTCATACTCAAGCAGTAAGTGCGATCGCCTACACTTGGAAAGATGACCCGGAAACCTTACCTTGGCTCAAACAACTGGCTCAATGTGAAAATGATTTTTTTGTGCAACAAGCAGCAGTCCGAGAATTAGCAGGGGGGTGGAAAGATGACCCGGAAACCTTACCTTGGCTCAAACAACTGGCTCAATCTGAGGATTATTCGTTTGTGCGATATGCAGCAGTACAAGAATTAGCAGGGGGGTGGAAAGATGACCCGGAAACCTTACCTTGGCTCAAACAACTGGCTCAATCAGACGATAATGGGTATGTGCGACAAGCAGCAGTACAAGAATTAGCAGGGGGGTGGAAAGATGACCCGGAAACCTTACCTTTTCTCAAACAACGGGTTGAATCTGATGATAATCGGGATGTGCGACAAGTAGCACTCCAAGAATTAGCAAGGGGGTGGAAGGATGACCCGGAAACCTTACCTTGGCTCAAACAACGGACTCAATGTGAAAATGATTTTTCTGTGCAACAAGCAGCAGTCCGAGAATTAGCAGGGGGGTGGAAAGATGACCCGGAAACCTTACCTTGGCTCAAACAACTGGCTCAATCAGAAGATAATGGGTATGTGCGACAAGCAGCACTCCAAGAATTAGCAGGGGGGTGGAAAGATGACCCAGAAACTTTACCTTTCCTCAAACACCTGGCTCAATCTGATGGTAATTCGGCTGTACGACGTGCAGCAGTCCGAGAATTAGCAAGGGGGTGGAAAGATGACCCAGAAACCTTACCTTTCCTCAAACCACTGGCTCAATCTGATAATGATTGGAATGTGCGATATTCAGCCGTTGAAGAATTAGCACGCGGTTGGAAAGATGAACCAGAAATATTTGAATGGTTGGGCGATATTGCTATCAATTATCCTTTTGAATGCGAGTTCCCCTTCGAGAATCCCAGACAAACAGCACTTGAAATCATGCTCAAGCAATACCCCGATCGCCCAAAAACTTTAGAAATACTTCGCGAGCGATTGGTCAACGATCCCGATGAAGAAGTCCGCCAGTTTGCCCAGGAAAAGTTGACCGAATTAGAGAAGCTGTGATCTAAACAAAAAAAGCAGAAATAAAATATGGCTGTAGCCACTAATATCCTCAAAGGTTATGCAGAAACAGTTGAAGTTTTGGCGACAGCCACACTTCCCACAGCATTATCAACTTTCAACTCTCCGAGGAAGCAAAAGAGCATATCCTCGACCTAATTTATGCCCACAATAATCAAGGCTTGACCCGGGCTGGAAAAAGCAAATTAGATAACTATCTAGTGCTAGAACATCAGATGACTCTCATTAAAGAACTCACAAACACGTCCTTAAAGATTGAGTTTTTTTATATCTCGTCAATTAGCGTCCAAACGATCGCCCTGACCGCCGCCAAAACCGATAAGAAGTGTTAAGTTAGTAGTTAGTTGTGTCGATCGCACAGAAAACAAAATGCCTGAACTACAAACCGATACATACCAAGACCTCGACCCGCAAGTCCTCTCAAAGCCCGTTGTTGTCGGTCTGGAAGAGGTAACAAAAGTTTACGGGATTGGCGACCTGGAAGTTCGCGCCTTAAACGGCGTCAGCTTGACGGTAAGACAAGGAGAATATTGCTCGATTATGGGCGCGTCGGGATCGGGCAAATCTACAGCTATGAATATTATCGGCTGTCTCGATCGACCTACGAGCGGCAGTTACTACTTAGACGGCGTAGATGTCGCCCAAATGCCCGAAGAAGAATTAGCCGGAATTCGCAATTTAAAATTAGGTTTTGTCTTCCAACAATTTCACCTGTTGCCTCAATTGACAGCATTAGAAAATGTCATGTTACCGATGGTTTATGCAGGCATTCCCGCAGCAGAAAGACGCGAACGGGGAGTAGATGCTTTAACGAAAGTAGGGCTGGAAAGTCGGCTGCAAAACAGACCGAATCAACTATCAGGAGGACAGCAGCAGCGGGTTGCGATCGCCAGGGCTATAGTAAACCGTCCCGTGTTGTTGCTGGCTGATGAACCGACTGGTGCATTGGATACAAAAACTACTCAAGAAGTAATGGATATTTTTACAGAATTCAATGAAAGCGGCATGACTGTTGTTATGGTAACGCACGAACCCGAAGTAGCGCGCCAAACTCGCCGCGTTGTCTGGTTCCGCGACGGTCAAGTTATTCACAGCAATCTCAACCCGGAAGAGCTTTCCCACGCGGTATTTTAGTATAATAGTCCGCGAAAAGCGAAAAGAAAATTGGGCGATTGAAATCGCTTCTAGACAAACGAAGTCCGCCTACGCGGACTGAAGAATTAAGAGAGTATTATTTCTATCCAAGAGGGCTTTAGCTATTAGACAGGGGTTTTCAACCCCTGGCGGACTAATAGACAAAACGGCAGATATCTGCTTAATGAAAAGCACTGGGAAAAGCTTCCCAAACTCGATCGACAAAATCTCTAAGTTGCCGAGATGCGATCGCACCATCCTTTTTCTCAGAGTCCAGAGACTGCAACTGAGTCAACAGCGAAATTACCTCAGTATCTAAAGCCGCCCGAAACAAGCTCAGCGGCCAAAGCAAATCAGCACCATCCCGCAAGTCGGATAAAGTGTATTCTTCCGACCATTGCTCCGATAAATCCTTCCCTGACAGTAATACAACTAACATTAAAGGGCGCACCCAACAAATTTGACGTGCCTCAACCACTTGGATAACCTCTGAATGCAGGCACGCATCTCCACATTCTAAACTGACAATTTGACCCGGCTTAAAGTTCAAAGCACAATCCATTAATGCTCACACTTAATACAGACATAACAAAGCAGCCAAATAAGTGCTGCATCTCTCCACAGCACCGGAAAAAATTATATCATAATTCCTTCTTCCTTCTTACTTCTTCCTTCTTCCTGACATCCGTTACATCCGTTACATCCGTTACATCCGTTGCCGAACTTCCTTCTTCTTCTCAACTTTCATCAAGATTTTTAAGAGCCTTTTCGAGCTGGGCAGTCAACAATGGTGCTTCTTTTTTACCGCCGCCATTGGCATAATCCGCCACGCAAATCGGAGAACCGATCGCAATTTTTACGTGAGCACCCCATTGAGGAATGCGCGGGCGATAGCGGATGCTCATCGGTACAATTTTCACCCCCAAACCCGGTTTGCTCAACTCTGCTTGAATTGCCAAACGCGCCAATCCAGGCTTAATCGGGTGAACTTCGCCATCCTGAAAAATGCCGCCTTCGGGAAAAATCACCAACATTTCCTTGTCGAGGAGTAGTTCCACCCCATAACGGAGACTGCCGATTGCCGGATGCTTGAGATCCACAGCAAACCCCCCCAAATGTCTGATGAACCAACCTTGCAGTCCTTTGACCTCATCAGCAGTTACCATAAACCGCAAATCGCGTCCAGTCACCTTCTGTCCAGTTGAATAGGGCATCATCAGGGCATCCCACCGGGAGCGGTGCGTAGGGGCTAAGATGACAGGCCCATCTTTCGGCAAGTGATCCTGTCCGGTTACCTCAATCTTGCCAAAATGAAACGGTAGGACAACATAGTGACCTAGCGGATAGAGCAAGGAGGTTAACCAAGGAGAAACGCGAGAGGTATTAGATGCTACCTTGGCAGGCATTGGCTTCACTAGAGATGATTTACTGGACTCAACGGCGATCGTGGCGGTGTGGGGCATAGCAATTAAGCTGCTTTATCGAGATCTAAAGTCTAAAGTAAGGTGTTGGCCAAATCTTTAGTTTTTAGATCGGGACACTTTTGCTATTGGCCTTGTGCCGATCAAGCGATCGCGCCCGCAAGAGATAATCTCTAACAGGTAAAACCTCCGCCAACCGGACAGCACTAATGTAGAGCAGTCGGCCGCCTCGAAAGCTGGAGCGGGCAATTACGGATCTATTATTTCAGTTAAAGGTCAATTTCGATTAAACATCGCCCCGAAGAAAGTAAAAAATTTTACCTGTTAATTTTTCCGCCGCGCTTCAAACCAAGAAAGCAACTGATCGCGGCAAACAGACTCCATAATACCGCCGAGCACCTCTAAGCGGTGACACGAATGCGCGCTATCTGGAATATTAGCCGCAGTCCGAATCGTGCCAGTTTTCGGGTCATCTGCTCCGTATACCAGCAGCCCAATCCGAGCTTGGACGATCGCACCCGCGCACATCGGGCAAGGCTCCAGCGTTACGTAGAGCGTACATTGGTTAAGATGCCAGTCTTGCAAAACTTGGCCGGCCGCCCGCAAAGCCAAGATTTCAGCGTGAGCAGTCGGATCGCAATCTCGCTCTCGCCGATTTTGCGCTTGGGCAATCAATTTGCCAGTACCGTCAACAATTGCAGCACCCACGGGTACTTCACCAGCATCACCGGCTGCTTGTGCCAGTTCCACAGCCCTAGTCATCCAGCGTTTGTGAATAAAATAAGTAGTATCACTAATAGACAACTGCTCAGCTTTACAATTCACGTCATACCTAAGTAACAGAAAAACTTAAGATCGATAAATCAAGTTACATTACAGCTTAATCGAGAGTCTTTAATTATGGACACCACTACGATTACCACTGAAATTGTTGAGCTGTTGTGCCGCATTAGTCGGCAAAAGCTGCGCGAACAAGATATCACTCCTTTGGTAGTGTTTCTAACGGCTCTGATTTCCATCTTGCGCGGAGTGATGATTATTGACAGGACGATCGCAGTTGAAGAAGAAGAACGGCTGCAAAAGACTCTCAAAGCCTTTGCCAGTGGCGACCGCGATCGGGTAGAACTAATTCAGCGCCTTGTCAAAGGAATCTCCAAACAGCAGGTTTACTTCAACCCCACGGAATTGCTAACCCTGACAGCTTTGTTCTCAGAATCAGAAAAGTTGTTGCTCATCGGTTCCGGCTACGAAATGTCAGCCGCAGACGGACACATCGATATGCGGGAGCAAATGTACTTACAGTCGATCGCCAATCGGCTCGGCCTCGACTCCAGACACATTGCAGTCATAGACACTTTATTTACTAAAGAAGGAACCCTCGACTCAGAAGCTTTTAGCGAAGTTCAAGCTTTACTCGATCCCAGCCAATTCGAGTCCCGCGATCCCGTATTTGGCAAAGCAGCAAAGCACTTGCTGAGTATTTTAGTCCGCAAATAATCCAGCCCATATAAATTTTGGGCCAGTAAAAGTAGTGAGAGAGGATTTCGAGGATTTGACGCTGTTTCCAATTGAGATGGGAATTGGGCGCTCTTACCCTCAAAAACCGGGTTGTTTAACCCCTACCAAGAGCGCTGCGCGGCGTATGTTGCTCAAAAACCTGGTTTCTGCCTAAGTCCCGCTTTATTTTTTTTGCAACAGTCGATCGACCCTTGTATCCCATTGAACCGAATGCCTCTAAAATCTAAAAGCGACTTGTCGCTGCCTTGATTGACTCAGCTCAATCTCAAATCTCACATTGATTGATTATGCAAATTGAATGGCAAACCGCCAAAACCTACGAAGACATTCTCTATCACAAAAGTGGTGGCACCGCCAAAATTACCATCAATCGACCTCACAAACGGAACGCTTTCCGTCCCAAAACCGTGCTGGAACTGTGCGATGCCTTTACTGATGCCCGCGAAGACACAAAAATCGGCGTTGTCCTTTTCACCGGTGCGGGGCCTCATACAGACGGCAAATACGCCTTTTGCGCCGGCGGCGACCAAAGCGTGCGGGGTTCGGCGGGATATGTAGACGAAGGTGGCATACCCCGGTTGAACGTGCTCGACTTGCAGAAGTTAATTCGATCGATGCCCAAAGTTGTAATTGCTTTAGTTGCAGGCTACGCAATTGGAGGGGGTCATGTTCTGCACTTAATTTGCGACTTGACGATCGCTGCTGACAATGCTATTTTCGGACAGACCGGCCCCAAAGTCGGCAGTTTCGACGGTGGTTTCGGAGCTAGCTATCTCGCCAGAGTCGTCGGCCAGAAAAAAGCCAGAGAAATTTGGTTTTTGTGTCGCCAGTACAGCGCGCAGCAAGCCCTAGAAATGGGTTTAGTCAACTGCGTCGTCCCCGTCGAACAACTAGAACTAGAAGGGATTCAGTGGGCTGCGGAAATTCTCGAAAAAAGTCCGATCGCGATTCGTTGTTTGAAATCAGCTTTTAATGCCGACTGCGACGGTCAAGCCGGTTTGCAAGAACTGGCGGGAAATGCCACTTTGCTGTACTATATGACGCAGGAAGGCGCCGAAGGCAAACAAGCCTTTTTAGAAAAACGGCAACCTGATTTTAGTCAATATCCTTGGCTGCCATAGCTGGATGGATAAATCAGTTTTTTTGTTCGCTCATATTAAAGTAGATGCTGCTAATTTTTCGGAGTTAGTAAAGCCCTATGCACCCGATCGTCCAAAAGTGTGACTATTGATACCAGTTCCGAAAAAGAATGAAACTGCTTTGTCAGATCCAAACCATGATAATGATCAGTGATTTCCCAATCGAAAATCGAAAATGGTATGAGCAGCAGGGCCGCCGACGAACTAGACCGAGACTGCTGCTGCCGATTTTTCGGTTAACGTTGTGCCTGTAAGCTGGCAGGCATTGCGCTCGGAAAGAGTGACGGCGGCATCCTGCAGCGTCAGAGTCGATTCTTGCCACATTCCAATTTCTTCTATGTTTTCCCAAGATGATTTAAAAGGCGAAACCGCTAAAGCACAAGCTTTCCAGTGACTTTGAACCGGGCCGCCTAGTAAAGCGCAAACACCCCCGCGTCTGCCTTCAGGGGTATAGTGACGGCAGTGACCACAAGCTGAAGTTAAAGGTGAAGTTAATGAGGTTTGCATAAAAGTTCTTAGGGAAATCATTTTCATCTCTAATTCTCCTTTGTAGAGCTAGCAGGTTTTAGAGCATCCCAACCTTTATGCTGTCTGGGTTGTAGCGATCCCCGAAGCATAATTAAATTTTATAATTTATTTATAATCTCGTTATATATAGAAACAATTAGCTCGGTGCTTGCTCATTGTATAGGTAAAAACAAAGGTGAAAAGTTTATAAAGCCGTTAGGGATCAAGAAAAAGTACAAATGCCCAACGAGTATGAGAGCTTACAAATAAGCGGTAGCCGAGAATACAAAAATTGGCTGAGAGTGTCGGTAAGCACCCTCCAGGAAACAGCAACAATTAAGTCTGCGAATGAAAATGAAAAATAGCTGCGGGCGATCGACAGCAGGCGATCGGGCCCCTGTTGCATTGACGCCAAAAGTATCTAATCATAAAATAGGCAAGTTTTCAAGCTTCTTATTTATACCTACCTACCAAAATTTTGGGGTGAGAGCCTCGCCCATAAGCGGGCGACTTTAATTGGTCCTAAGAAATCCTTAGACGATTTGTAGACTTGCTGTATACTAAGTCAAGGATGTGAAGCAAGTGTTTAATTTGACGTTTGAATTTAAGTTGAAGCCCACAGCGACACAAATAGCAGTTTTTGAAGATTGGCTAGAACAGTGCCACAAGGTGTACAACTATGCCCTAAGAGAACGCAAAGACTGGTACAACTCACGCAAATGTCAGATCAACTCTTGCTCCATTGGCTCCGACTATATTATTCCTGCTGAGGTGCCTAGACCGACATATTCAAGTCAGTGCAAGGCTTTAACGGCATACAGGAAGACCAGCCCCGCATTGCAGCGAGTCAACGCTCAGGTGTTGCAACAAACGCTGCGGAGATTGGAAAAAGCTTTCGTCAGTATGTGGGAGCAAAATCACGGGTTTCCTCGGTTCAAAAAACAGGGGGCTTTGAGGTCTTTGAGTTTCCCACAGTTGGGTGCAACTTTCCATCAAGGCAACCGCTTTAAATTGCCTGTAATTGGCTCGATAAAATTTTTTCAGTCGCGTCCCATCCCCCAGGGCGCAATCGTCAAACAAGCTCGCGTCGTTAGACGGTCTAGTGGCTGGTATATAATGTTGACTTTGCAATGGGATGTCTCAATTCCCGATATCATTCCTCACGGCAATCCCGTAGGAATTGATGTAGGGTTGACTAATTTGATTGCAACTTCTAACGGGCTTTTAATTAAAAGAACGAGGTTTCTTGCTGACGCAGAACGCAAGCTTAAATTGCTGCAACAGCGCGTTACTAGAAAAAAAATCGGGTCAAATAATTGGAAACAGGCTCAAAAAAAAGTCGCTTTGCTGCATGAATACGTGGCAAACTGCCGAAAAGATTGGCATCGCAAGTTGTCACATCAAATCTGTGATGACGCGGGTATGGTGTTTGTCGAAGACCTTAATCTGGTCGGACTGGAAGCGGGGATGTTAGGTAAGCACTGCTTAGATGCTGGGTTTGGGCAATTCTTCAACATATTGGAGCAAACTTGCTTTAAGCGCGGTGTGTATTTCCAGAAAGTAGATGCTAAAAAGACTAGCCAAATCTGTCCCAATTGCCTTAACGAAACAGGCAAAAAAGAGTTATCACAAGGAACTCACTCGTGTCACAATTGCGGCTATACAACCGACAGAGATGTCGCAGCCGCACAAGTAGTTCTCAAGCGAGGACTTGCAGCCGTAGGGCATACGGTCAAGATGCTTGCCTGCAAGTAAATTCATTGGAATCCCTGCGAAGCAAGAATCCCCACGCCTTTAGGCCCGGGAGTGTCAAAATCAAAACATTAAAATTAATTCAGAGGCGGTAGGAGTTTTGCTAATGAGTAAGCGTTCTTCGGTTGAATCCCCAAATCATCAATCCTCTTCAACCCCAATCAACCCTGCTTTGCAAGCAGTCCTGGGGAGTCTAGATGTAAACCTAGAAGCAGAACTGACAACATACAGAAGGCACAGGCGGCGGGCCGAACAGTGGGTGTCGCCCTCAGTTCGTACTGGCAAGCAAACAGCCACAACCGAGCAACAGCTAGCCCAAAATTTGGCGCCTGAGACTGCGGAAGAAACCCAGCAGCCGCTATCACTGCCCCTATCCCTTGCCGGCACTCAGGGCGATGCCCCGCTAGCAACTACCAGGGGTGGCACAAAATTATCTAGCAGTGCCTTCGCACCCAACAATTATCTCGAATCAAGCGAAAAACTGATCGAAAGTTTGGACGAGTCAAAAGCTGAAACTACGGTAGAACGCAGTTTAGCCGCCAGTTTGTTAACTCCCTTGGGGCTGAGTTCGATGCTGCTGTTTTTGCTATCGTGCACAGCTTTGGGCTACGCAGTCATGTACCCGTCAAATCTAGTTAAGATGGCCGGCCTGAACCGTTTGCTCGATCGCACCTCACCCTCTCCCAGCGACAGTCCCGCCTCTACATCCACCTCAGCTACCAGCACCAAGGAACTACCGAAAGCACCAAATCTGGTATCCAAGGAATTTGTCGAGCTAGATTTGAGCACTCTCAGCAATGTTAAGCCGACAGTCAGCCCGATTCCTTCCCCGTCACCAAAAGCATCAATCCCGCCAACTCCGCCAGCGCCTCCTGGCCCCAGCGGGGCTGTGCCGATTCCTACAGAAGACGGCAACCCGCCCAGAGGTAGGGAACAAGGACTCAACAATCTGAGTACGGCTTTGCTTCCCACTCCCAGCCCCAGCGCCGCGCAGCCTGTGCCGGCACTGCCGACACTGCCTCCAACACCCTCCCCAGCCCAGCCAGCAGCCGCATCCCCAGCAGCCGCATCCCCAGCAGCCGCATCCCCGCTGGGAAGGCCTGCACGGGCGGCCGACGGTTTCTATTACGTTGTCACCGATTACACCGACGAAAAATCGCTGCAGCAAGCCAGAACCGTAGTTCCCGATGCCTACGTGCGAAACTTCTCAAAGGGTGTCAAGATCCAAATGGGGGCTTTGAGCGATGCTGCCTCAGCAGAACGTTTGGCGAAAGAACTCCAAGAAAAAGGAATGAAGCCACAATACTATCAACCATAAATTAGTTAAAGGGTGAAAAACTTTAACTAAACTGTTAGACAAAGCTAGACAATGAGGAATGTTTTGTCTAACACAAAATTGGTTTTGTAATTGTCAATTCCTAGTCCTAAATCTAAAATTTAATAAAATCGGGAGACGGGCAAAATGGGATTATTCGATCGCCTATGGCGAGTGATTCGAGCAAATATTAACAGTTTGGTCGGGGCTGCCGAAGACCCAGAAAAAATTCTGGAACAGGCTGTAATGGATATGCAGGAAGATTTAGTGCAGCTCAGACAAGCTGTGGCAGGAGCGATTGCAGCTCAAAAACGCACTGAACGCCAGTGTTCCCAAGCTGAGTCTACAGCAGCAGAATGGCATCAGCGGGCGCAGCTAGCTTTACAAAAAGGCGAGGAAAATTTGGCGCGGGAAGCTCTGACGCGCAAGAAATCTTATCAAGAAACGGCAACGGCGATGAAAGCCAGTCTCGGACAACAGAACGCTGTTGTGACTAAACTTAAAGAAAATATGCGGGCGCTCGAAAGTAAAATTTCCGAGGCAAAATCTAAAAAAGATATGTACATTGCCCGAGCTCGATCGGCCGCATCGTCGGAAAGGCTTCAAGAAATGATGGGCAATCTCAGTACCGGCAGCACTTTGAGCGCCTTTGAACGGATGGAAGAGAAAGTCATGCAGCTAGAAGCTCGCTCCGAAGCAATTGCAGAACTCGGAACTAATGATTTAGAAAAGAAGTTTCTCTCTCTCGAAGGTGCCGACGATGTGGATAACGAGTTGGCGGCGATGAAAGCACAAATGCTTCCGGGCAACAATACACCCAAATTGCCGTCGAGCGAGCCGCCCGCATCCTGAACCCCAGGCAACAGAACAAGAGTCGGGACGAGCAAAAACTTCTCAACAGCCTAGCTAGAGATGGCTCGAAGCCTGTTGGGGAATTCCCGGATCGAAGTTAAACTCAATAGATATGTGCATGAATAAGCTTGCCTGCATCACATTACTCGATCGCTTTAAACTGGATTTATCTGTCTGCAAAAATTGCCAAAAACTAAATCGCACTAAAAATCTGACAAGAGTGAATTTCACAACTGCGGGCTAGGGCTATCAAGCCTGCTTTCCGCCTACTTCGTACACCTCACCCAGGAAAAATAGCATTATGGGATTATTTGACCGCATTAGCCGAGTCGTCAAAGCCAATCTTAACGATCTGGTCAACAAAGCTGAAGACCCGGAAAAGATTTTAGAACAGTCTGTTACAGATATGCAGGAAGACTTGGTGCAGTTGCGTCAGGCCGTTGCCAGCGCGATCGCCACTCAAAAGCGTACCCAGACTCAGTACAATCAAGCTGAATCTCAGTCTAACCAGTGGCAGCAGCGCGCTCAGCTAGCCCTGCAAAAAGGAGACGAGACTTTGGCCAGGGAAGCGCTAGTTCGCAAAAAGTCTCACGCGGAAACGGCGGCTACGCTGAAAGCCAGCCTGGATCAGCAATCGGCTCAGGTGGAAAGTCTCAAGCGCAATTTAATCGGTTTGGAGAGCAAAATTTCCGAAGCTAAGACTAAGAAGGATATGCTCAAGGCGAGGATATCCGCTGCCAAGGCTCAGGAACAGCTCAACAATACCATTGGCACATTGAATACTGGCAGTTCAATGGCAGCTTTCGATCGCATGGAAGAAAAAGTTTTGCAAATTGAAGCTCGCGCGGGAGCTTCGGCAGAACTGGCCGCCGGCGGCAGCAATTTAGAGGAACAGTTCCGCTTGCTCGAAAGTGGCGGTGATGTTGACGATGAGTTGGCTCAGATGAAAGCTCAACTGACCGGGGGATCTGTGTCTCAAGGTCAATTGCCGGCAGCGGGTAAAACGGCAGCAGCCAGTAGCTCGGAGTCGAGCCCGGTGATTGACGCTGAGTTGGAAGAATTGCGATCGCAGCTCAATAAAATGTAGTAATCTCTATCAAAATTTACCTATTTCTGAGATCGCAGGTTTGATAGAATGCTCCGCCGACCTACAGGGCTAGCTTGGGAGGTCGGAGTTTTTTTAGTTATTTTTGAATGCACAAAACATGAGTTTTGTCAACTATCTTTATATTGACTTAATTCCTTAAGTCAATATAAAGTGATAGGGTAATTTTATTCCTTGCAAGATGGCTAGCTTGGGAGGTCAATCGATTTTAGATTTTAGATTTTAGATTTTAGAGGCGACCCCACGGATAAATCCGGGGGCTTGAGGATTTTCGATTTTCGATTTTGGATTGATTCCACGGATAAATCACGTGGCGGGTACCACCTTTGAAATTCGTGGTCATAGTTTTTTCAGTAATTATTTAGTACACAAAAGAGGAGTGCTGTCAACTATCTTTATATTGACTTAAGGAATTAACTCTGTAAAAAGTGATAGAGTAATTTTATTCCTTGCAATTGCGTCGGCCGCGCCCGATCGTAAGTGTAAATAACTATCAAATATTGCTAATCTGTCATGCCCGTGCAATTTTCTAGAGGCTTTTGTAAAATCAAGTTTTTCAAGGCATTAGCACTTGGTTTTTCAATTGCAGCTATTTGCCCCGCACTGCTATCAGCTCTAAGTGTTAGCGAGTCGATGCTTGCTACCGACTCATGGGTGCAATCGCCAATTTTGCAGGATAATTTACTGTCTCAATTCAAACTAAATCAAGAAATAGGAGACGATCGCGATCGGCTTCGTGATTTATACTCAGGTTCAGAATTAGATAGAGGCAATCAAGAGCAAGAAAATAGCATCCCGGAGATCGATCAATTGACCCAAACTGAGGCAGCAGAAACTCTCCCTCAATTGCCGAATCGAGGAGAAAACAGACACGAATTTCCTATTCCCAACCCGCGACGGCCAAATCCGGCTCCCCTCCCGTAACCCGCGCCGCCAGCGCCCTTGCTTTCAGCGGAACAGCTTTTGCCGCCTGCTGTTCCCGCGCCGGCACAGCCTGCAGAATTGCTAAGATTCCGGGTAGGATAAAAGTCGCTCGATTTGAAGTAGTTGGCAGTTGACCTACCGCGAGCCGATCGTGCAAAATCCGAGAAGAGAAATCGCGATCGGTATCGGTACTCGCAGTCGAGAAAGCGATACATCTTGGCTGGGAAAGGATTTTCCCCTGTCGCCGGAAGCAGATAATTCGGGTAGAAATCCGGTTGTGGTGCTGAGGCGGTTTCAGGATTTTACTCAAATGGGAGAGAGATGTCTTGGCGGCGCGATCGCATTTCTGTCAGGGAGTGGCAGCATTTGGTGCTACGGTGAGCAGCAGCAGCCCTGAGAGTCAATTTTTGCACTGGCGGGGTCAATTGCAGTACGTGCGGTTGTTGGCTCCTGAGACGCTGCTGGTGGTGCGATCGGATTTGGCATTGGCTGGGGCAGAGCTTTTGCCGATCCAACAATTCGGTATAGGAGGCTCAGACACATTGCGGGGCTACCGTCAGGATGCAATGCTTGCCGATAGCGGGATTTTTGATTCAGTCGAGTTGCGGTATCCGATGCAAGCGCACCGACGACAAACAATGAGTTTTGCAGGTGACGGCGTTTGTGGATTTTGGCAATGTTTGGAATCCCAGGGAAAGCGCGGTTTTGGGAGCGAATACTTTGCTGTCAGCGGGATTGCGGCTGCGGTGACTGTACGGCGAAAGGTGGAAAGCTCGCGGAGGCTGGGGAATTACTTTGATTGATATTAAGTTGACCAACAGGAGTTTACAAGAGCGCGGGCTGTATTTTTCTGTATAATTCAAACCTTTTTAGGAAAGCAGTCGTTTTGCCCTTGGCGGAACTGAGCAATTCCGCTATATAGTAATAAGTATCATTTGGCACTCCTCTGTAGCTGCCAAGAGTGCATTTTACTGATAATCTTTAAATTAAACTATGTCTAAGGTGCGGTTGCTGCTTTTAAGTTCTTTTGCTTCCGGTTTTGGGCTTTGCTCAATCATTTTGGCGATATTTACGATGACTTCCAGGCTGTCGTTTACGTCTTTTTTTACATTTGTTTTAACTTTGGTGTTTTTTGGAATCAATCTGCTTTTTGCTTTGCATTATTATACCTCGCTTACTAAGCAATTGAGTGTTAAAAATAAAAGGAAAGCGAGAATTTAGCGGTTGTGAAGCACAAGCGGAAAAAGGCATGGAGAGTTATTTATGGAATTTGAATGGAATCCAGACAAAGCGACACTAAATGTTGAGAAGCATGGTGTTTCCTTTCAAGAAGCCACAACCATATTTAATGACCCGCTATCTGTAACTTTTCCCGATCCTCAGCATTCCATCGGAGAAAGCCGGTACATTATCATTGGTATATCCAGGTATGAATTTGCTAGGAGGCCGATCGCACTAAAATGACTGTACAGTCGCACCCGCGTGCCACAGCTTCCGGGATATTCCCGTGAATCACCTGTTTCAGTAGCCCTTCCCGGCTCGCTCCCAAAACGATCGCATCGCACTGATCGTTCTGAGCCAAATCAATTAAAGCATCAGAAACCGATTTAGCGCAAACCGAAGTCGCTATTATCGAACAGCTAACTCGGCGCTTGATAAACTCCGCCGCTTGCTTTAATTCCCCCCGATCGGGTTCTGCAACAGAAGGCTGATGAACCTGACACAATTTAATCTCCGGTACAGCACTCGCAGCCACCAAAGCCGGTAGCAGCCGCAAAGCGGCAGCTTGCTTGTAACTGCCGCGAATAGGTACCAACCAGCGGTGCAAACCCATCAGCGTGTGCAGTCCCAATTCTGGCCCTGGAATGCCTGAATTTGGCGAAGAAAGTTCAGTCTCTGTAGTCGCTGATGAATCTGAGGATCTCGCCAATGCGGGATTATCTGCGCCGTCAAGTTTTTCGGGATTTAACTCCCATTCTATAGACGCATATTTCTGCCCGCTGAAAGTGGCGGAAAACTCATTTTTCTGGCGTGTTGCTAATAGTTTTTCGCTCCACTTTACCAAAATAACCTCGCAGCCTGCTTGCCGAATTACGGTATCCACCACATCGCCAAAAATACGTCCTTTTGTGGAAAATTCGCCTTGCCAGCCCATCAAAATTGAATCGATATGTCGCTCCTTGATTGTCTCCAAAATCGCGTTAGGCACGTCATGAGCTACCCGTATTTGGGTGTGTACTGGCAAGTTCCAATTGCGAACAATTCGCTCGGCTTGTTGCAGCAAACGGCGGCTTTTGGTTGTCCGCACTGCGCTTTCTGAAGGGGAACTGTTGCGCGGTACTAAGATGATTTGCAGGCATTCTAATTCGTAATTGCGATCGCGCGCGATCGCCGCGGCCAGCCGCAGCAAAGCGGGTGCTGTTTGGGGGTTGGAAAGCGGCACTAATAACCGGCCATTTCCGACTTGCGGAGCCCTGGTTTGATAGACAATATAAGAAGGTTCTGGATGCGGGCCCTGGGTTGCTTCTCCGCTGAGGCGATCGGATTCAACTCGGATAATGTCGCTGCGGGTAATAATTCCCACCAAACGACGGCCTTCTATGACTGGCAAACGGCTGATATTGTAGTTGTTGAGCCTGTACAATACCTCACTTAAAGTATCGCTTGCTTTGACTGCGATCGGTTGTACAGTCATAAATTCTTTGAGCAGCGAGTCTCCTGAAAAATTGCGCTCGCTGGCATTTGCCAAATCGGTTTGACTGACAATTCCGACTAATTTGCCATCTTCAACGACTGGAAATCCTCGGTGGTGCGATCGCGAAAATGCCTGCATCACTTCATCGAAAGTCAGCAGACTCGAAAGAGTTTCAACTCGGCGCTGCATCACGTCATCTGCGTGCAAGTCGCTCAAAGTATTGCTGGCAGCTTTTGCCTTTGTCAGTTGAATGCCGTTAAACTCCAAAAGGCGATCGTAAAAAGAGCCACTGTCCACCTTTTCCGCCACCAAATAAGCAACTACAGAACAGATCATCAAAGGCAGCACTAATTTGAAATCCGCCGTAATTTCAAACACAATCACTACCGCAGTAATCGGCGCCCTAGAAACCGCGCAAAAAAACGCTCCCATTCCCGCCAAAGCGTAAGTTACCGGCAAACCGACACCCAGGGAATCTGCCTGCACAATTCCCACCATGTGACCGAGTGCAGAGCCCATAACTAGGGCAGGGGAAAACAATCCTCCCGGAGCTCCCGAAGCAGCGGAAATAATTGTCAGAAAAAAGTGAGCTATAAAGGCAATTAAACTTGTTATGCCGCTTGCTTCGCCTGTCAGCATAAACTCCCGTAAACCCGTATTATCGCGGAAAGTTGCTGGAAGAAAAGCTATTACTGAACCGCAGATTAGACCAGCTAGAGCCATTCGCGCGGGCAAAGCTAGTTTGAGCGATCGCCTGTTAAATTGCAAGCTAGCCATAATCCCTTTGGTGAACAAAGCTCCCAGCCATCCCGCTAAAACTCCTAATAGTATGTAAAACGGGATTTCCTGAGCATCAAAACTGGTTTGGTACGCGCGAAGGTTCAAACTTAAACTATCGCCGCCCAAAAGCTGCGAGACAACTGCACCGATAAATGAAGCGATAATTGCAGTCCCTAAAGTCAACCCCGAAACGTCGTGCAGCAGTTCTTCAACTACAAACAAAACTCCTGCAATGGGAGCATTGAAACCTGCAGCCAATCCTGCTGCTGCACCGCAAGCAATCAATTGTCGGCGGTAGTCTGGGGAAGTGGGCATCAAGTGACCTATCCAGCCGGCCAAAGATGCTCCAATTTGCACAGTCGGGCCTTGCCTGCCTAAAGTTAAACCGGAACCAACTGCTAAAATAGTGGTCAGAAGTTTGGCTACAGCTACTCGCAAATCTAAGGAAAGATTGACTCCGCCGAGAGCAGCTTTGACGTGAGGAATGCCACTGCCTGCAGTTTCGGGAGCCAAACGCTCAACCAATAAACCTGTCAGCAACCCGCCGGATAAACCGACGGTGGGCAGTAATATCCAAGCTGGGATTAATGTCGAGGTAGCAACTCGCCAACTGCCTAGCCATCCGACTCCCGACTTTAGCAAAACACCAGCCAGTCCGGCAACCAAGCCGATCAGACAAGCTTCAAAAATGGCTAGGCGTTTAGGCCGTAAAAAAAGTTGAGATTTGATTACCCTGGAAGGTTCCCTAAATTGTTTAGGGATAGTTATGTACGGCATAAATAGCGTAGATGGCCTGAGAATTGTCTGCTCGATCGCACTTTAGCAAAAAATCCTTCGATACTTACCTGAAATCTGCTGTAATTCTGATGCTACCGGATTTGATATCAATCTGCGATTTTTTTACCTTATAGCCTCCACCAGTGTTTTCAAATCCGGCACTTCTAAATCAGGCTGGCCGCTGGCCGGCAGTGTTGCCCCAAATCCTCTTTTTTCGTGTCTGCGATTTACCCAAATCTATCTCGCGACTTGACAGCAATTGTCTCAAGACTAGCAGTATTCCCCTTTCCCAATCTATCAGAGTGTCATAGCAGTCAAAACTCACTACTTAAAATTGATTAAAATTCTAGCATAGTTCTCTCTTAGTTTAGGGTTGATATTCCGCAAAAATTTCAATTTTCCCCACAATGTTTTGATTAAATTGAGCCAATTCTTCTGCCGGAATCCAATATTCTTGGTGAATCGAACTGCCCACATTTTGAACCGGATATTTTTTTAAGAATTCTGCCGCCACCCGAAAGCGCGTGACATAGCCGAAATATCCCGATGCTGCATCTCTTGTATTCCAATCTCTCGCGATTTGTATGGCATAGGCTTTATGAATTACGGGATAAAAAGTAGGCTGAAAGGATAAGCGTGGCGGAAATGCCAGAAAATCGCTTTCTTTAATCAGTTCCATTTCTTTTTTGCCGACGGCTCGGAACAGCGTGAAAGTCTCTTGATCTGATATATTGATATTTTTAAACCAAGCTTTCCAACCGTCCCAATTGTGAACTATTTTAGCCAATTCAGCGTAACCGGCGGCGCCGGGATGGGAGCCATCGTTTTCGGTAAGTTCTTTTTGCCAAATTTCCGATGTTTGCAGCGGGGTGCAAACATCTAGATAAGGCACGTTTAACTCGCTGCAAACTTGAGAAAACTGTTCGGATAAGTTTGCAATCCGGCTTGTGCGATCGGCATCAATAACTGGCGGCGGCCCTACCATTAATACTGGAAATATTTCTTTGGCTGACGTGAGAATAGAGCGAGCATTTTCAATTGATTTTTCAACTTCTATGCGAATTTTTTCTTTTTCTAGGTAAGTGTCATTGACGCCAAAGGAAAATACTATTCTGCCGTCGTCGTAGTGAGGTAAGCGGCAAGAAACTTCGCTGAACCAGCGAGTTTCTATATCGGCACTGTTTTCTCCCCTTATTCCTAAATTGTAGTAGGTAATATCGTGTCCTTGTCCGCAAGCGGCAGCACAAATCCGTCCTGTCCAACCGAGACATTTGGGATCGCAAGTACCGTTTACAAAAGAATCGCCGATAAAACAAATACGCATATTATGTGTGGGAAGTGGGAATGGGTAAATAGGAAATGGGAATTGGGCATGGGGCATGGGGCATTGGGCATGGGGCATTGGGCATGGGGCATTGGGCATTGGGCATTGGTTATTTTTAATTAGAAAAACTACTAACAAGTAATCACTAACCACTAACTACTAACTACTAACTATTACCGATTACCAATTACCCATGCCCCATGCCCGATTCCTTTAATTCTTGCCGATGACGGACAATCCCTCTACAATTACAGACGGTGTGTGGCAAGAACCGTTCCACTCAGAGTCTCCTCCCAATTCTACTAATTGTTTGAGGACGCTGTAGACGTTGCCAGCTACCATTGTGTCTTTGATTCTGCCGACTATTTGACCTTTTTTGACTCGGTAGCCGAGATCGACGTTTATTGAAAAATCGCCGGAAATTCCAGCACTGCCACCAAGCATTTGATCGACTACAATTCCGTCGTCTAATTTAGCGATTAAATTGATTAGCGAAAGCGAACCTGGTTTAATCAAAACATTGAACAAACTCGGCGTCGGATAGCTGCCTAAACCGGGACGAAATCCGTTGCCGGTGGTGCCGCTGCCCAAGGCTCGACCGGTGGTACGATCGGTATAAAATAGCTGCAACACTCCGCTGTTGATAAAGACGATCGCCCGAGTGGGAGTACCTTCGTCATCAAAGGGACAGCTATAGGGCCCGATATCCGGCTGCTGCGAGAGGGTTACAAGGGGCGATGTCACTTGTTGGCCTAGTCGATCGTTCCAAGGCGAAGCGCCTTCGAGTACCTGTTTGCCGTTCAACGCCGCACAGACAGTCCCCCAAAGCAAATCGGCGGCTTTGGCTGTAAATAGCACCGGCACGCGCCCGGTGGCGGGAGCAACATTATCTTTCGCCCATTCTAAACGCTGCAAAACCCGCTTGGCGCTGGTGTTTAAGTCGAGAGTCCCGCGTTCGGTTTCGCCTTCCCAAATGTTGAGGAAATCTTCGCCCCGCACTAATTCTGCTGATAAGTAACCGCTGAGGGTGGTGTCGGTGTGACTTGAATCCAAGCCTTTGGTGTTCACCAAGCGGGTGCTTTCGATTTCGCAGTCGAGTTCGGCGGTGCAGAGGCTTTCTGGATAGGCTTCCCGGACGATCGCGATCGCCTCTTTGCCCCAGTTTACTAGCTGTTCGGCCGACACTGACACTCCGAGATCGGGATAGACAACTTTCTCACCGGTGCCTAGTTCGATGGTTTCCGGTTCGTTGAGTTGCGAAAGTGCGATCGCCCTGTCCACCAAAATTTGCAGTTCCACCGGCCCGTAGGCCACCGCCAAACCTGGCCGCCCATCCCGCCACAGCCGCAGGGCAATGCCTTCTGCTTGGGCGGTTTCTAGCTGTTTGAGGCGGTTTGCTTCAAAAAAGACCGGCCGTGAGAGCGATTGCGATTCCAATACCTCAGCAGCTTCTGCACCTGCTTTGGTGGCTAGTTCTAACAGTTGTTCTGCTGATTGGTGATTGGTCATTGTTCTCGGTGGTTTGTAATGGGCGATTCGATTTTCGATTTTCGATTTTCGATTAAAGAATTGGCAATAACTTACTGGATAGGGGTTGGGTGCACGGGTCTACATTTAGATTCTTTTGGGAAAACTGGTGTAATTGGCGATAACCAGATTTTACAGTCATTGATCATCAGTCATCAGTTAATAATCTACCGTCATTAGTCTAGAGTTAACAGCTATATTGACTCATAACTAATGACTAATGAATAATTACTAATGACTAATGACTAATGACTAAATAGTTAGTTCGTGCAGCAGCCAAAATCCTGCAAAAGATTCCGATTCAGGATTCGACTGAATTGCTAAGAAATGTACTTTTTTTGCTTGCTTTTTAGCTGCTTCAAATCCTTTTGCTTCTCTCTCAGTTGCTGCGTCTCTGAGATTAGCTAAAATCCAGCGATCATTAGCTCCCGTATCTAATACCAGCCTAGCGGGTGGGCCGCTCTCAAATTTCAGGAAAGCCAACTCTAAACCCGACATCCAACCTGCCAAAGCTGTTGCTCTCGACGAGTAGATAATCAGTCCCGGAATTTGCGTTTCTGGGGCGAGGCGTGTCATCGGCAGTCCGAAAGCTTCGCCAAATCCGATATCCCACTCGGACATTTCGTCAAAAGCTGCGATCGGCAAACTCACAAACGCCCATTTTTCGCCGATTAAAGCATCCGGCAGCGCAACTGGCGTTTCGGGTACAAATTGAACGCTCGGGTTCACAACCGGTTGATAGCCCGGTTCGGCGGGATAAACGTCTTGCATCCGTTCTTCCAGCCACAGGCTAAGGGCGAGGGTGCGGCGGCTGCAGGCGGCGGGAATGTCCAAGTCATCGCAGGCTTTGGTAATCATGTTCGCCATTTGGCGGCGGAAAAAGCGGATTTTTTCGGGGCGTTTCGGTGCTGCGGCGATCGCATCTTTAATTGCACCCGCCAGCCACAGGGAATTCACGGTAGAACTGGAGCAGAATTGTGAGTAGCGAAACAGAGATTCGGCCTTGTCGCCTACATTCAGCGGGCTTTCGCAGATCAACACTTCCCATTTTTTTTTCTCTCGCTCGTCTATGATTGGACGGCTGTAAAAGTCGAGTTCCCAAATAGTAGCCATGCCGCGCTGTTAAAAATTAATCCTTTCTCATGTTACCGGACAGCGGGCAAGTTTCTGATTCTGACCATATAAGGCTGATTTTCAATCGCGGGCGATCGCACTTTCCCAAAGATTGCCACTTTTCCTTGCAGCTTCCCGTGTAATTTTTGGCAGCAGTGCACAACCGGAAGCATTAGCAACTCCTCGGACAACTGTCGCGGAGCAATCTCAACACGCGATCGTTTGTTAAACTTGTGCAAGCCAGGGAAAACAAACAGTATAGCTTGATTCCATGAGACAAATCATTCTCGAAAAGATTGTTTCTACCTTACAACCTTTAGATTTTGTTCTCGCTTTGTGGCAAGGAGGTTCAACAGCCCACGGATACACCGACGAGTGGTCAGACCTCGATATTGCGGTTGTGGTTGAAGATAACTGCGTGGAAGAAACATTTGAGATTGTGGAAAAAGCCCTCGCAGAAATTGGCGAAATCGAAATCAAATATCGAGTTCCCGAACCCGCTTGGCACGGTCAATCGCAGTGCTTCTGGCGGCTGAAAGAAACCCCGCCGTTCTTGCTAATTGATTTCGCCGTTTTTCGGCGCAGCAGCCGCAACGATTTTCTGGAAATAGAGAGGCACGGGAAAGTCCCGATCGCCTTTGACAAAGCTAATCTAATTGTACCGCCTCCTTTGGATCGAAGCAAACATTTATCTACAATGCAGTCGAGATTCAACGAAATTAAAATCCGTTTCGATTTGCTGCAACCTCTGGTTAAAAAAGAGATTTATCGCGGACATTTAGTAGATGCGATCGGCAACTATCACAATTGGACGCTTCTACCGTTAGTCGAACTGCTGGGCATGATTTACCGTCCCCACAGATACGACTTTGAACTAAAATATTTCAGCCGCGATTTTCCTCCCGAAATAGTCGATCGCGTCGCACCGCTTTTCTGCATTGCCAACCTTGGAGATTTGACAGCCAAACAGCAAATAGCAGAGGCTTTATTTGCAGAAAGTTTACCGCTGGTACAAGCTAATTTGTCCTCTAACAATGCCCTAACACTACCGCCATAGGCTCAAGATTTCGTACCGAAAGCGATTAATATAGTAGCATCTACCTTAAAGATTAACATCCCATGACAAAACTCAGCGTTAACATCAACAGAATCGCCCTCCTCAGAAACTCTCGAAACATCGGTATCCCCAGCGTTACGGAAGCCGCCAAAACAGTAATTGCCGCCGGAGCTCACGGCGTTACAGTCCATCCGCGCCCCGACGAAAGGCATATCAAAGCTGCCGATGTTTACGAATTAGCCAAAATGCTAACCGTTGAGTTCAACATCGAAGGAAATCCGTTTCAGCCGCCATTTATGGATATAGTTTGCGACGTAAAACCGGCTCAGTGTACCTTGGTGCCGGATGCTCCCGACGTGCTAACATCCGATAGCGGTTGGAATATTCCCGAAAATCGCGATCGGCTCTTACCAATCATTGAAAAATTAAAAGACAATGGTATCAGAGTCAGCTTATTTATGGACGCAGATGCTGCTCTCATGCCGCTAGCAAAAGAAGTTGGAGCAGACAGAGTAGAACTGTACACGGAACCCTACGCAACTGCTTTTCGCGAAGGGAGAGTTGAATCTGTTTTTCAACAATATGTTGAAGCCGCTCAAGCCGCTCAATCAGCAGGTTTAGGGGTGAATGCTGGGCATGATTTAAATTTGCAAAATTTAGCTAAATTTTGCTGTATTCCTAATATACTAGAAGTATCAATTGGTCATGCTTTAATTGCGGAAGCGCTAGAAATGGGGTTGTTCAACACAGTCCAAGCTTACCTAAAAATCCTGGCCGCTTCGTAGTACAAATTAACCTCGTATTGTAGGGCGGATTCGGTAGTGATAAACTTGTCTTTATCATTGATAATAACTAAATCCTCCCTACAAACATAGAGTATCAAAACTTACGTAAAAAAAGGTTTAACACGCTACAAATATGGTAAGATGGGGTTCGCACCGCCCTAAATAATTAGGCGATCGTCAAAAATGAAGTAACACTAGGGGTTCTCACCCCGTGGGGTGCTAGCCCTTTTCTAGTAGCAAGGCAGAGCCAGAATCCCAGACACCGCGTTTTTTGGGTGTGGGCATTTCTTTAGCAAGAACCTCGGAAAAAGTTTTAATCTCCCTATAAAAAATTACTAATATTCTGTGATGATATTATGCGTAAGGAGTATCATTAAAATGTCCCGACAAATTGAGGCTACTACTTAGCTCCCGCACTGCCAATTTGCTACCAGCAGGTTTTGTGCAAGTACGGGATATTTACGTGTATCCTATATCCTCTTGTAGCCTCTGTGCGATCGCCAGATTTAATCCGGTGAAAACAAGCAAATACAAGTAACCATATACAACTCCTTACCCCCCCCCTCGGAAGTGCGACATGAAAAAACTAATTTTACTGACTGGAATGCTACTCATGATGACGGCAAAATCAGTATTTGCCAGCCCAGTAGCCCCCAAAATTGCGCCGAGCGAGCTGATGGCTGCCTCGGAAATTACAGAAACCCTTAACAAACCCGTTACCTCTGAATCAGCTTCAAACCTCGAACCTATCAAGCGAATGTCAACCTCGGAAATCCGAGAAACCATCAACCAACCCACCACCTATATTTTTGAAGGCATCAAAGGGCGAGAACTCACTCTCTCCCTGTGGGCGGGACAACTGACAGCCGAACTGTACAGTCCCAATGGTGAAAATATGGGGGTTATTGAAAAGTCAGATAATCAGTGGATTGGCCAGTTGCCAGAGTCAGGTATCTATCGCGTGCGAGTTACCCCCAAAGGTGAAACCACCAGCTTCGTACTCGGACGCGACTTTAGCGCCAAGTGGACTTATCGGCCCGATCGCGCAATTCCCATAGCATTCAAGGAAACACAAGCCACAGTCAAACTCAAAATGTCCGGCTACCAAATCCAGCCGATCACACTTCAAGGCAAGCAGGGACAGACAATTAGGGCGAGCTCTAGCAACAAAAATCTAGATCTGGCGATCCAATCTCCGTCGGGAGCACTCCTGGATCAAGGTGAAGGTCAAACTTTTGCTCAACTCCCCGAGTCCGGTATCTACCGGGTAATCGTAGTTGCCAAGAGGCCGGTCAAGCCCTCAATCCGAGTTTCTGTGCAATAGCAAAGATTGCACAAATACTGTCGGGCGATCGAATTTGCACCGCCCAAAAAAACAGCTCGCCAATGGGGCGAGCTGTTTTGTTTTTTGCGTAAAATCAACCTTGGATCAGCGCTTCAAAACGTTCTTGTTTCCAAATGCAGCTTAAATCAGAGTCAGCTAAAGCTAGCTCTCGGTATAAATTAGGGATAAACTCAACAGCCCGCTGCAAATTGTCAAGGGCCAAATCAGCGAATCCCAGTAGCGCATAACAGCAAGCTTTATTGTAAAAAGCGTTGGCAAAATCAGGATTTATTTCTAAGACTGTTTCGTAGCAAGCAATCGCCTCAGAGTAGCAGCCTTTTCGCGCCAATTCCACACCCCGGTTGTACCAAATTAAATAATCTTCTAAGGGACGCTCAGATGTGGGAGTGAACTTGGCATTTCTCTGATTTAAACCTATTAATTTCTCCAAAGCAACTCTCCGTTCGCCCACAGCATCGGCTCTGCCAGGTTGTAGAGCGATCGATCGGCTAAAACTAGCCACTGCTTGTTTGTAAAGTCCCATAGAGTTCGCAGCTATACCGCGATTGTACCAAGCCTTCGCGTCATCAGGCTTAAACTCGATCGCCCGGTCAAAACTGTTGAGCGCCTGATAGTAAAGCTTGAGTTCCAACAGGGCATTACCTCGGTTGTACCACACCCAAGCAGCCTCCGGGTACAAATTTAAAGAGCGATCAAAACTCAGAACCGCCTTCTCGTAAAGCCCCATATCGATCAGCGTCAGTCCCCGGTTGTGCCAAATACTCGCCGCGCAAGGACTGAACTCCAGAGCCCGGTCAAAACTATTGAGAGCCTCCAACCAGCGGCCCAACTTTCCTAAAGCAATAGCCCGGTTGTGCCAGCCAAAGCTCGCATTCGGCTCCACCGCCAAGGCCTCATCAAAACTCTTCAGCGCCTCTAAGTGCCGTTCTAATTTCCCCAGAGCCATACCTCGGCCGAACCAAGCCTTATAATGATCTGATTGCAACTTCAATGCTCTGTTAAAGTTCGCCAGAGCACCATGATCATCGTTAGCTTCGAGGTGGCGCGAGCCCAGATGGTAATACCAAGCCGCTTCCAAGTTTTGAATTAAGTTCATAATATTTTGTATCTATCTTAGGGATGATTCTACATGAAACCATAGCTGGAGTAAAACTGTAATTCCACTAAAAATCTGAAAAATTTGATACAGGGCGATCGCCCGTACACTCGGCCAGTAACAACCTCAACAATTTGCGGTCGAAACTAACTATTTTCCTCTGGTAAAAAGCTCTTTTCGCTAACCGCACTCATCGTTTTTTAGAGCTGGTGCGAATCTTAACTCTGCGTGAATCACGTAACTCTTACCGCATCCCGAATTAGGTTTGCAGTTACACAAAGAGTCCTAGGGCGCCCCCAGTCTAACTGCAAATCTCCTAGTGCTAATGACTCCTATTTCTGCTTGCCCAATTCAAGCAACCACAACCGCTGTTTTAGCATTCTCACTCAACAGCAACTGGCCTGTGGCATCAATACTAAAATCTTTCCCCAGCAGAAAACCCTGGCCCATCAACCGCTGGCAAACAATCAGCGCAGTAATCCGGCGAATTTCTTCCATCACGTCAGCAGGAATCAAATAACTCAAACTCCAGATCACGGACTCGCAGTCATACCAAATCAAACGCTCAATACTGACAATCATCAAAGCAGCTAAACTGTCAACAGACACCCGCTCTCTGAGATCCGCAATCAAATCTTTACCAATTAAGCTATTGCGAGTCATCATCGCTCTAGCCATCTTCCCAATTTCTTGTTCGAGTTCTAAATGATTCATGCTTGGCACTGGCTTTTATGTTTTTAAAGCACTACTAAAAGTAAAAACAGTAGCCGCTACCAGGCTCTGCCCTAGCGTAGCTGACGCAGGCTCTACCGTAAGTCCTTTTAACAAAGTATACCTAAAGAAAGAGCAAAAATGTATCTAAAGGGAGATACCAAAATATTATTTTTTAGACATAAATTGGTAAACCAATTCCCACAAGAGTTTTTACGAGCAGCAAGTTGAGTATTTATACTTGTTAGAACCCGGAGTAAAGTCAATCGATTTTAGATTTTAGATTTTAGATTTTAGATTGAAGAATTGGAGAAAGCGATCTCACGGAGGAATGCGGGGGGTTGTACCCTGGCTGCTTTCGGTAGAAGATTGGTAAATTCGCTACATAATAAGGAAGTAATTACTTCGGAGAAAAAACAGCAATGGCTGCAAACCAGGCAGACATCGATATTGCCCCCTTGATCGACTACGGCCTGATCGACCCCACCGCTACGCCAGAGCAAGTAGAAAACTGTTGCCAACAAGCAGAGAGATTTGGCTTTGTCACAGTTTGCGTGTATCCCGCCTACGTCAGACAAGCAGTTGAGCTGCTGCACGGCAAACGTCCCAAAGTCTGTACAGTTATAGGTTTTCCCACCGGTGCTTCGACTTCAACGGTGAAAGTTTACGAAGCTCTAGAAGCAGCAGATAATGGAGCCGTAGAGTTAGATGTCTCCGTTAACTTAGGATTGTTGAAAGCTGGAAGAATCGACGAATTCCACCGGGAACTAGCCCAAATTTGTGAAGAAACCAATCTCACCATTAAAGCAATTATCGAAAGTTCGCTGCTTTCCGATGCCGAAAAACAATTAGCGGCTGAGATTTGTATGGAAGCCGGCGTCGCTTACATCAAAACCAACACTGGCTTTTTTGGCCCGGCGAAAGTTGACGATGTGCGACTGCTGAAGGAAGTTACGAAGGGAAGGATCGGGATTAAAGCGGCGGGCGGAATTCGTACTCATGAACAAGCTCTAGATTTGGTAGTAGCTGGGGCAACTCGTTTGGGGACTTCTCGCGGGCCTGAATTACTTCGCCAGCGGGATAATTTAGATAAAAGTCATTAGTCATTAGTCATTAGTCATTAGTCATTAGTCATTAGTCATTAGTCATTAGTCATTAGTCATTAGTCATT
>NZ_JAUBVE010000057.1:0-47450 GCF_036705715.1 Microcoleus sp. AT3-D2
ATATGGCACAGGCACAACGGCTCGCGGGCTATGGTCTAGACGTTTTGAAGAAGCTGTTTAGAATGAAATAGCCCTGCCTGTATACTGGCAATTAATTATACTCAAGAAATGCCACAGGGGAAAGATGGAAAAACTTAGCTAATTTTTGAATTTGACTCGCCGTCAGTTCCCGCTTTCCATCCATCATCTCAGATACCCAAGACTCGGATTCAAAAATATCAACCAAATCTTTTTCTTGAATATTGTCCTCAACCATCAATGCTTTCAGTAGTGCGATACCTTTCAAGACTGGCATTGGCTCATGTTTTTGTTCGTAATCATAAACAAGAGTACCCAACACGTTTAAGTAATCCCGATCGTCCTGCGTGAGATTGCTCCGACTCACAATAGAATCCATCCGATTTTGTGTAGCGATTAACTCAGATTCACAAGTAATTGGAGGCGGTGGAAAAGTTGTAATTATCTCAATATAGTAGCTACTAGGAGTTTTCAAACCAGTCGTCATTTTTCCATTTCTCCTTTTTACTAAACGCGACTTAGTGAATTCTCACATTCTTGATTTTGCTGTCGTGTTGTATGACTCATCGCCTCAGCCAAATGTTTTTTCAAAGTCGCCTCCGGTAGCGGCCCTTTTAAATGACTCCAAGGCAAAACCCGATCCAATTCCCACTCTTGAAAAACATAAAAATCCATCTCCGGCAACTGTCCCCGCAACTCCTTAAAAGCCCGTCGATAACTGCCCAAAGTATCGCCGTAATGCCGCACTAATTCCAACAGCCGAGACAACCGCCGATCGCCCTTTGACAACAAACCCTGAATCACAGACCAGTTATAGCTTTCAGGTCGAAATTCTAAACCTAACTTCCGCAATTCTTTATCTAAAAACTTCAGCCTCTTCTCCGCATCTTTATTCACTCCAAACCACTGAAAAGGAGTGTGAGATTTCGGGACAAAAGTGCTGCATCCCAGAGTCAACCGCAAGCCGGGAACAGCTTTTCTAATCGCCCGCATCATCGCCACCGTCTCCTCTAAATCCTCCATTTCTTCGCCGGGAATTCCCGCCATCCCGTAAAGTTTAATTCCCTTTAAGCCGCCCGCCTTAGCATTGATAGCAGCTTGAATAATTTCGTCATTTGTGAGTTTTTTGTTAACGATTTTGCGGATGCGATCGCTCCCGCTTTCCACCGCAATTGTCACAGATTTACTGTCTCTGTTTGTCAATATTTCTGCCAATTTAACTGTCACCGTATTCGTCCTTACCGAAGAAAGACTCAACCGCACGCCGTCGTATTTCGGATGATTCAAATGATCCAGCAACGCTTCAAATTCCGGGTGCTGAGTGACCGAAGCACCCAACAAACCCAAACGATTAGTCACAGCTAAACCGCGATCGATCGCCGGAATTAGCGAAGCCTCCAAACTCGCAGTTCTAAACGGCAAAGTCAGATAACTTGCCAAACAAAAACGGCACATTTCTGGACAACTCCGAACCACTTCCACCATGTAAATATTTTCCCAAGCCGCTTTTTCTGTCACCACGGTGGAAGCAGATAAAGTATTGCCGCGATAAGTCTGTTTTTCAACCATACTGGGAATTTCCGAATCGACAGGATGAATCGATTTAATCCCCTCAGTCGCATCCAGATAAGTTACTTCGTACAAACTGGGGATGTAAACTCCTGGAACTTGGGCTAAATGCCGCAATTTAGTTTGTCTATCGGCGGTACGGACTTCTTTACAAGCATCAATAAAATTGTCTATGAGATGTTCGCCATCTCCCAGCAAAATCACATCAAAAAAATCGGCAAAAGGTTCTGGATTCGCCGTAAAAACCGGGCCACCGCCGAAGACGAGCGGATGATTATCAGTTCGTTTTGACGCCCAAATCGGAATTTCTAGAGATTCCAATAAATTGAGAATATTTACATAGTCTAGTTCCCAAGAAAGCGAAAATCCCAGTAATTCTGGATGTTGGGGAAGTTGTTCGCGGATATCAGTAAATAAACGGCCCACTTCAATATCCGATCGCACAGCCAAAGTTGCCCACACTATCTGATAGCCGAGACTGGTAATACCCACCGTGTACTCGTTGGGAAAAGCAAAAATAGTCGGGATAGCATCAGCATCGGGAGTTGCTGGGGCAAATAGTAAGCGTTCTTGAGCAAAGGGATTAGGAGTCATCCGATTTTAGATTTTAGATTTTAGATTTTAGATTAGGGAATTTCTCCACGGATAAATCCGGGGGTTTGTGACCAAATTGCTTTTGATCGCGCGCAAGTTTAGCCTTAGCAATAAAAAATCTAATTATAGCTCATAAGTGACTCTAACCTTAAGCCGGATTCATCAGTGGATCAGCCAAAAAAAGATCGGCATCCGATAAACCTGAGAACGGTACAACCCGTGCGTGGGTTAATCTAAAATCTAAAATTTAAAATCTAAAATTGATTGACTTGTTGAAAGTTAGTCTGAAATAGAATTGCGATCGTCCTGACTTCTTGGAGTCGGCGGTACACTGTGAAAAGTTGCAATCAGCAAACAGATAATCCCAGCATTAATAAACACATCGGCTAGATTAAATACCGGGAACCGAATCAGCCGAAAATCGATAAAATCTACAACATGGCCCGAAACAAATCGATCGATTCCATTCCCCAGTGCTCCCCCCAAAATCAAACCGTAGCCAGCTTGTTCCCAGCGGTTAATTCGCGGCCCGAACCAAGCCAGCACAATCAATCCGACACTAACGGCCAAAGACAGCCACCGCAACCAAATCGCCCCGCCATTGCTGAAAAGACTAAAAGCGGCACCAGTATTAACAACATAAGTGAAGTGAAACACCCCAGGTAACAGCGGCTGTGTCTGCGGAGGAACCGTCAAGTCAAAATTTTGTACCACCCAAAACTTAGTCAGGTGGTCTAAAACTAAACTGATAACAGCAGCCACCCAGAACAAAGGATTTCTTTTAAAACGCATGAATTAAGCAATAGAAAATGGGGCATCGGGCATGAGAGAATTTACTCCAATCTCACGTGTCATTATGAGCAGAATGCAGTGCAGGAAAGCAATCCCAGCCGCAGCGCGATGACTCTCTCGTTGGGCAATGTATAGTATAACCTTATTTGACACAACAACCAATCCCCTATTACCAATTCCCAATTCCCAATTCCCAATTCCCCAATTAATAAAACATCAAGCGGCGCAAAGTAAATGACAGCACTGCGATCGCACAAACTACCGCCAATTGCCCTGGCAGGGGATAAACCGAATATTTAAGAATCTCATCGAATAAAGGTGTTTTTTTAGCCGGAGGTAGCCAATAAGTAAAAATTAGATAAATTAAGCCGATCGCGTGAACAGTGAACAAACCGCACAAACAGCTAAAAGCCATAGATTCCAGCCGCGAAGCCACCTTAAAAGCCACCCAGCCGCACACCCAAGCACCAGGCACAAAACCCAGCAAATACCCAAAACTCGCTTCTTTGAGATAGCCGATGCCGCCGCCTTGAGAAAAAACTGGCCACAAAGTTAATCCTAATGCCAAATAAGCAATTTGCGAGAGAGCCGCAGCATTTTTCCCCCCCATGCAGCCTACTAGCAAGACGGCTCCAATTTGATAGGTAACACCTAAAGAGTACGCCTGAAGTCCTCGATCGTCCCACAACCCAATCGGAATTGTGACAGATGCAGGCAAAAAAGTGCCTCCTATCGTCAGGAGCAAACCAATAACAGCCCAGATTAATTCAATAGGAGCAGGCATTATCATCAAACGGCATTCGTCAGAAGGTATAAGGCAGAAGGCATTTGTCAGATGCAAGCTTCAATGCCCGCAGCTTTTAAATTCTTAATACTAGCACTACTGTCAAAATAACCACCATTGTATGGTTTTCTGGTTCTCAAGCCTGGATATTGTGATAATTTAATGGGGAATTTTTCGCGATCGGGCATCGAATGCTTGTTTCCGTACCAATTTATCTGGCCTTTATCTTATACAATCACAATTGTCAAGCTCATCAATTAATAATATTAATTAATATTAAATTGCCATTAAGTGTAAAGATTCTTAACCTAACCTTTACTTTTGCGCGCTATGCTGATGCGGGACACCCATATAACGATCGCAGATTTTTTATACCTATGCTTTTTCGTCTCAACGTGATTAATTCAAAGCGTTTGACTACTGCAATTTCCGCTATGGCGATCGCCCTCAGTGTAGCAGCTTGCCGCAGCGAGACCACAAACACAGTCAGCAGCCCTAGCCCTGGCGACACCGCAGCATCACCCGTTGCAGCCACCGGCACAGCACCAAACACCAAACTCGCCCTAGCCTCAGACGTAGCCCTCACGGGTGCCGGCGCGTCATTCCCAGCACCCCTGTACCAGCGCTGGTTTCAAGATTTCAACACAACCAATCCCAAATTACAGATCAACTATCAGTCAGTGGGCAGCGGCGCCGGAGTCGAACAGTTTACCAAAGGTACGGTAGACTTTGGAGCCAGCGACACCGCCATGAGTGACGAGGAAATTGGGAAGGTGCCAGCGGACAAAGGCCTGCTCATGCTGCCGATGTCGGCTGGCAGCATCGTCCTCGCCTACAACCTGCCAGACGTACCCGAACTGAAGTTGCCAAGAGATGTTTACACAGATATTTTCTTGGGAAACATCACCAAGTGGAACGATCCCAGAATTGCTGCTGCTAACCCAGGCGCTAAGCTGCCAGACCAAAATATCACAGTTGTACACCGTTCTGACGGCAGCGGTACGACAGACGTATTCACAAAACACCTCAGCGCCATCAGTCCAGAATGGAAAGAAAAAGTAGGGGAAGGCAAGACAGTAGAGTGGCCTTCTGCCGGTAAGATTGGTGGCAAGGGGAATGAAGGTGTGACAGCTTCTATTCAACAAACCGTTGGCGCCCTTGGCTACATTGAGTACGGCTACGCCAAAAACAACAATATCAAGTTTGCGGCCCTGGAAAATAAAGCCGGCAATTTTGTAGTCTACAACGACGCAGCGGGGGCCAAAACCCTTGAAGCAGTGGTACTACCGGAAAATCTCCGGGCGTTCATTCCCGATCCGGAAGGGGCAGAATCCTATCCTATTGTTAGCTACACTTGGCTGCTCGTCCCCAAAACAGTTGCTGACCCCAACAAAGCCAAATCAATCGAGGCTATGATTGAATACGGCTTGAATCAAGGTCAAAAAGTTAGTTCCGAATTGGGCTACGTTCCTCTGCCCCAAAACGTTAGAGAAAAAGTAGCCGCGGCAGCTGACGGCATCAGCCCAGACTACAAGATTGAGGTTGCCAAATAGTAATTGAAGTCAGTTGGCAGTTGACATTTGGCAGTTGTTAGTTGACAGTTGGCAGAGGGAAAAAAGGAAGAAGGAAGAGAGATATTTCTGTAGGGGCGGGTTCACCGACAATAATTGCCTAAAATCAATAATCTGATAAACCCGCCCCACCCAACGGTAAATCGCCATTTACCTCTTTCAAAATACAAGGGTCAGGTTTTACCAGAAATATTTGTTAAAAAGTCAGGGAATTAATCAACCCGCCCTTCTGGGATTTGATTTACGGTTTTTGTTTCTACTTCCTTCTAGCTTTTTCCGAAACAGACTATTTTCCGCTACTATATATTTGGTTTTTTTTCTATGATTTCAGATACTAACAGCGCTCAATCAGAGAGTCGATCGCGCTCTGGGGCAGAAAAATCCTTAGATCAAGGCTTTATCTGGCTCACGCGGATTTTGGGCATAGGAGTAGGTGTAATTTTGCTGCTAATCGCCCTCACCGTTGGTTACAGGGCTTTACCTGCGATTCAAGAGTACGGTTTGGGATTTCTGTTTAGCAGTAGCTGGAATCCGGTTAAAGAAGAGTACGGTGCGCTGCCGATGATTTACGGGACGATCGTCAGTTCGGCGATCGCGCTCCTAATTGCAGTACCATTAGGAGTAGGGACTGCCATCTTCCTGAGTGAAGATTTTTTGCCACTGCCAGTGCGTACAGCTTTGGTTTTTTTAGTAGAACTTTTAGCTGCCATTCCCAGCGTAGTCTACGGTTTGTGGGGAATTGCTGTATTGATTCCCATTATTACCAGTCTGGGCAAGTTTCTCAACGGCACTTTGGGATGGCTGCCGATTTTTAGCACCCCGCCAGTGGGCCCGGGAATGTTACCAGCCGGATTAATATTGGGAATCATGACTTTGCCCATTATTACTGCTATCTCCCGCGACTCTTTGGCAAGTCTCCCCCCCGAATTGCGGCAAGCATCTCTCGGTTTAGGAGCTACTCGCTGGACAACAATTTTTAGAGTGCTCGTACCGGCGGCTTTTTCCGGCATTGTCGGCGGAATTATGCTTGGGCTCGGTCGCGCGATGGGAGAAACAATGGCCGCAACTCTGTTAATTGGCAATTCCAATCAGTTAAGTCTTTCTGTGCTAGCTCCGGCAAATACTATTGCTTCTCTGATGGCAAATCAGTTTGCGGAAGCTTCGGGATTGCAAGTAGCAGCTCTGATGTACACTGGGCTAATTCTGTTTATTATGACACTGATTGTTAATATTTTGGCAGAGTGGATTGTTTCTCAAGTAAGAGCGAAGTACAACTAGAAGTTTGTCGCAATTTCCTACATAGTTTTAGTTTATGTCAAATAGCGTCTCCGATGAGAATCCTTTCGTATCGAAAACAGGCAGTTTGAAGAAGGTTAAAAACAGCCAGCAAGCGCTGTTTAATCTGGCAATGACTGTACTGGCTGGAGCTAGTCTGGCCATCACTCTGCTGCCTTTGTTTGCAGTTCTTTCCTATGTCACCGTACAAGGTTTCAATCGCCTGAATTTAGACTTGTTTACCAAGCTGCCACCGCCGCCCGGACTATCGGGAGGCGGTATTGCTAATGCAATTCTCGGTACATTGATGACGGTGGGAATTGCTTCTTTAATTGCTGTTCCTTTTGGTGTATTGGCAGCAGTTTATTTGTCGGAGTTCAGCAGCGGCCAAGTAGCTCGCTGGGTACGCTTTGCTACTAATGTCCTCAGCGGCGTTCCTTCGATTATTGCCGGGGTATTTGCCTACGGTTTGTTCGTGGTAAATATGGGAGGTTTTTCGGCAATTGCAGGGGGTGCGGCATTGGCTGTGCTGATGTTGCCCACGATTGTGCGGACTACTGACGAAGCTCTACAAATCGTCCCGCAAGATATTAGATGGGCGTCGGTTGGTGTGGGTGCTTCTAATTATCAGACGGTGTTGCAGGTGGTTTTGCCTGCAGCAATTCCGGCTATTTTAACGGGTGTGACTCTGGCAATTGCTCGCGCTGCTGGAGAAACGGCTCCTTTGATTTTCACGGCGCTCAATTCGCCTTTTTGGCCGGCAGGATTTGATAAGCCAACTCCGAGTCTTTCGGTTTTGGTGTACAACTTTGCAACGGTTCCTTTTAAGGCACAGAAAGAATTGGCCTGGGCGGCATCTTTGATTTTGGTGCTTATGGTTTTGCTGACGAGTATTCTTTCTCGCTGGGCTACTCGCCAAAAAGTTTATTGAAGGAAGAAGATTCTTCGACTTGGCGAACGGGTAAAAAGAAGGAAGAAGGAAGATTTTCCTTATCTCCAATTTTCCCACTCTCGTCTTCTGCTTATTTTGTAAAATTCGATTGGATAGTTAGCTGTATGATGATGGATTTAGACCAGCAAACGGAAACAGTTTTACGGACAGAAAATATCAATATTTTTTACGGCGCTTTTCACGCGGTTAAAAATGTTTCAATGGAGATTCCTAAAAATCGCATTACTGCCTTGATTGGGCCGTCTGGCTGCGGTAAAAGTACAATTCTCCGATGTTTTAACCGCCTCAACGATTTAGTGAGCGGTTTTCGTTTAGAGGGTAGAATTGATTACAAGGGTCAAAATCTTTACGATCCTGATATTGATGCTGTGGAGGTGCGCCGCAAGATTGGGATGGTGTTTCAAAAGCCGAATCCTTTCCCGAAGTCGATTTATGACAATATTGCTTACGGTGCGAGGGTGAACAATTATAAGGGGGATATGGATGAGCTGGTGGAAAAATCGCTCAGCCAAGCTTATTTGTGGGATGAGGTGAAGGATAAGTTGAAGCAAAGCGGTTTTTCTCTTTCGGGTGGCCAGCAGCAGCGTTTGTGTATTGCTAGGGCGATCGCGATTAATCCTGATATAGTGTTAATGGATGAACCTTGCGCTTCTCTTGACCCGATTTCTACGATTAAGATTGAGGAGTTGATGCGGGAACTCAAGGAGAAGTATACGATTGTGATCGTTACTCACAATATGCAGCAGGCTTCTCGGGTTTCTGACCTGACTGCTTTTTTTAATGCTAAACTTTCTGACGATGGGAAGCGGTTTGGCTATCTTGTGGAGTGTGACAAGACTGAGATAATTTTCCAAAGTCCAAAGGAAGAGTCTACTTTAGATTATGTGAGCGGCCGTTTTGGTTGAGTCCCCTACAGGCTGAAGCCTGTCGCTACACAAACTATCGTCTCTCTCGCTTGAGACTAAAAACATTTAATTTGCTGAGTATGCTAGCGACAAAAAAAACTGCATAAAACTTTTCTGAATTTAGAATCCCGCTTTCTTGGAGAAAGCGGGATTCTGGGTTTTATGATTAAAAGCTCGATCGCAGTTTTTGCAGATACAAGCCACTGATTTTTGTGAAGAAATGCTCGAAGAGTTCACATATTCTTCATCCAATGCTTTAACAGGTTTTCTTTTACCATGTTTTGCCGCATAACTTCGAGCAAGTATTCCTGAGCTTGGTCTTGGCTTAACCTTTTGACTTCTTCGCGCAGCACTTGAAGTTTGAACTGCTGTTCCATGCTGAGGCTGGTTGTAGGCATATCCATAAATCGCTCCTCCAGTTTGCTGAGATTGATGCGAAATTGATCGGAATGACGTTTCGCAGGATTTGTTGTGTCTCCTAATATTGTAAACTATCATAACATTCGCTTGACAATATGTCCAAAGTAGACATTTTGAGACTAATTTGTGTAGCAAAAGTACATCTAAGTGGGGGGAGCTTTATCATAAAAAGGCGTAAAGACAGGGAAGCCTAAGCCAAAGGAGCTAGTTCGTATGGATGCCATGGAGTTTTTTCAAAGCAGTGCTGGGGAGTGGCGTTCTCAGCGCAGCACTCACCACCTCGCTTTCCGCCAAGCGGAGATTGGGGATTCAAATATTCAGGTAACGGCGCTGGGTGCGGATGACGCGAGAGTCGCCGAGATTTGCAAGATGCACGAAGTAGATCCGATCCGGGCTGCTGGGGGGGCTTTTGTGACTTGGCACGGCTCGATGGCGTGGGATAAGGATGATGAGAATCATAAAGGGTCTACGGTGTTCGCGATCGTCCCCGATCCTGAAAATCCGCGGCAGGGTTTAATGTTGCGCGAACGGGGCTATGCGGAAATTGTGCCGGTGGCTGGCCGTTTTGAGATGGATGATGAGGATGGGCTGCTGCTGATTACGGAATACGAGACGATGAGTTCGATCGAGCGTTTCTGGTTTGCTAATCCGAACGTGCGGATGCGGACGAGTACCGTAAAGCGCTTTGGCGGTTTCAGCACATCGACTTTTTGTACCGAAATTCGGGTGCAACCAGACTCGGATGCAACATCAGAAGCTGCAGGCTCTCAAGTGGCCGCCAGCGAGTTTTATTCGGCTCTGGGCTGGTAATTTATTTGACTGTGAACAGTTGACTGTTTACGGTTGACTGTTTACGGTTGACTAAAATCTGCCAACTGCCCACTGCCAACTGCCCACTGACAACAGTCAACAAATGTTACAGATTGTTGCAAAAATTCAGGAAAATCAGATTTAGATTGCGGGAATCCCCTAATCTGTATGTTGGTTAGTTGTATCCGTTTTGCTGGCAGCTCACGGTGTCAACTATTTCTGAAATTTGAGATAACGGAGATTTTAACGTGGCGCTTCCTTTATTAAGCTACGCCCCCAACAGCCAAAACCAGCGCGTTGCTGGTTTTGAAGTGGGGAGCGACGAGCAGCCGAGAATTTTCACAACTGAAAATGTGCTCTCGTCTGGAGACATGGAAAATTTGATTTGGGCTGGATATCGCCAGATTTACAGCGAACACCAAATCCTCAAGAGCAACCGCCAAAAGTCTTTGGAGTCGCAACTCAAGTTCGGCCAAATTACTGTGCGGGACTTTATTCGTGGTTTGGCGACTTCTTCTCCTTTCTTGGAGCGGAATTATCAAACTAACAGCAACTACCGATTTGTGGAAATGTGCGTACAGCGCATTTTGGGCCGGGATGTTTACAGCGAGCGCGAAAAGATTGCTTGGTCGATCGTAGTAGCCAATAAGGGGCCTCAAGGCTTTATTGACGAGTTGGTCAATAGCGAAGAGTACCTGGATAAGTTCGGCTACGATACAGTACCTTACCAGCAGCGCCGAATTTTGCCTCAGCGAGTTGGAGGGGAAACTCCTTTCAACTTGAAGACGCCCCGCTACGGTGAGTACCACCGTTCGCAGCTTGGCTTCCCGCAAATCATCTGGCAGACTGGCGTGCGCCGTTTTGTTCCTCAAGAGAAGCAACCGAAGGCTGGCGATCCGTCGAACTATTTGGGTATGGCGCGCAATATGCCCATGCCTGCTACTCCGCCGCAGCGCGTGCCTCTAGCTAATATCAATATCGACACGATGGTTCCCCGTCGCCGGTAATTGATGCTGCCCTGATGCGATTATTTGTGTCGGGCGATCAAGTGAATCGATCGGCTTTTAGGCTGAGAGAGTTTTGAGTCTTGAGTTTTGAGGTTTGAGTTTTTTGCTAAACTTGGAATCCAAAACTCGGGACTCATAATTTTTTGGGAAGAATTTCGCCAATTAGCAATGTACGGGATTTAATGGAGAAATATTAGACTTGAATTGCATGCCTTCGCAAACTATCTTTAAATATATCTGCGTGCATCTACTTTCATCTGCGGTTTCGGGAATGTGTCACTTTTGCGATGAGTATAAATACTGATAAACTTCACCATAACTTTTTTGTCGAGCATCAGTATCAATAGTCAGGACAGTTTTTATATAGTCCAATGGCTTATTCTCGCTTGACTTTGACCCACTGTGGATATTAAATCAATGTCAGCTCCACCCCGCTCGTTGAATTTAATTTGACTTTATTTATGATCCTTGCCCCGCGTAAGCTTGTAGTCTCGTTTCCAAAACTGTCCAGAGTATTGCAGTATAGTAGGGAATAATTATCATCTCTTCCTACTTGATATATAATCATGATGAAAAACTTTATTGAAATTATTGGTGGACTAATAGGAATTCTAGCTTTTGTGAAAGGCATTCTTGAGTTCGTAGATCTCAATAGGATACGTAGATATGAGAAGTTTCATGAGATGAGCAAAAGATTCGATGAGAACGAGTCAATCCAGAAAGTCTGTGAGCTTTTGCAAAATAGCTCTAGCAGCATATCAGTCACAAAACAGGAAAAAGAGGTATTTATCTGCTTTTTAGAAGAGATTTACTTTATGATTATGTCTGGTATACTGAAAAAGGAAATTGCACTGTACACATTTGGCTATTATGCAAGAGAAGCAATGCACAACCAAAGATTTTGGCAGGATCTTGATAGTGGGGAAGAGTATTACACAGTATTCCATAAATTCTGTCGAATGGTTTCTATCTTTCAGCCAAGCAAACTCGGAGTCAAGGAAACGCTGAAATACTGAGCACCATGAAGATAAATTCTTAGTTTCATTCCGCCATTGGTTTTAGCTATATTGCGGGTCAGATCGGGATGCGGTTTCCCTCTTGCATCAAAGATTTAGGCAAGAAGTTAAATGAAGAAAAAAGGAATGGCAAAAAATGTTTATAGTAAGGACTTTAGCAGTTTTAACTGCCCAAGATATCAAGTGTGAGAGCGCAGGCGCAATATTTTTAGCAGGGTGTTGAATTGCTCTGGTAAAGGTGCGATCGCCTCTATTAATTTTCCTGTTACGGGATGCTGCAATGTCAGCCGCCATGCGTGGAGGGCTTGTCCTGTTAAATTAACGCCGATAGAACGGTTGGAACTGTACATCGGATCGCCGACAATCGGATGTTTTATTTCGGCTGTATGCACGCGAATTTGATGGGTGCGGCCGGTTTCTAATTGATAGTGCATTAAGCAATAGTTGCCGATTCTTTCTTTGATTGTCCAGTGAGTAACTGCGGGGCGACCGCCTTTTTCTACTGGTACTACCGCCATTTTTTTGCGGTCTGTGGGATGCCGCCCGATGGGTAGGTCTATTGTGCCTGTTTCGGTGCTGGGAGTGCCGTAAACTATGCCTAAATATTCGCGGCGGGCGGTTTTGGTTTTGAGTTGGGCTTGCAGATGTTGGTGGGCAATGTCGGTTTTGGCGATCGCGATCGCACCTGTCGTATCTTTGTCTAATCTGTGCACGATTCCCGGCCGCTGAACTCCGCCTATTTCTGCTAGGGGACAGTGGGCTAAGAGGGCGTTGACTAATGTACCGTCTTGGTGTCCGGCGGCTGGGTGGACGACTAATCCCGCTGGTTTGTTGATGATAATTAGGCTGTCGTCTTCGTAGAGAATGTCGAGGGGAATTGATTCGGGCTGCAAGGAAGTGGGCTGGGTTTCGGGTAAAGTGAGGTGGATGCGATCGCCCGTTTTTACTAATATTTTTTTCGAGGTGCAGGTTTCGTCGTTGACTTTGACGTTACCTTGTGATATGAGGGTTTGGATTCGCGATCGAGATAAGTCCGGTATCTGGTTTGACAGCCAAATATCTAATCGCTGATTGACATTACTGCGATCGAATTCCTCTGTATTTTCTACTGTGTAAATCTGTGCCGCAGTGTCTGTTTCTATCATTTACTTTTTACTATTTTTTGCCAAGTGTGTAAAGCAAATATCTTAATCATAACATCTGTGAGTTAGTTCGCGATCGCACGGGTAGCGAGAAACCGGTTTTTTTCACAGCAATACTTCGTTTCTGCCCGCCGACTGGGTAAAAAACCCGGTTTCTTTGGTCGGAGTGGTTAAGTTGTTTGAGTATAATCGTCTATTCTATCGACAATTGTCGCAGTGGCCGCAGCGCATTGATGTAGCTTCCTTGGCAAACCCAAAAGCTTGCAGCAAAAATTGCCACCTACACTTGCGATGTTTGAGATATTTAGCCATTTCCTCAGCGGCGGTAAAATTTGATTTTTCCGCTTTTTGCTGTGCGGATTTGTCGATCGCATAATTAAAAGGATCGTGCCATCTTAATTGTCCGCTGCTGTGCAAGATTGAAAGGGCGATCGCGCTTTCGGGAAATTCACGGGAAACAGCTTCTATATCGCCTTTAACTGGCAGTTTTTTTGCTAATTGCTGAGCTTCTCGGTATTGCGATCGCAATTTATCTTGAAAAAATTCCTTTCTTTGTTTATCTTCGGGATAAAGCAAACCCGTCGGTTCGCTAATCAATGTCAGGGCGATCGCCGATTTGCCGTCGCGTCCGCCTCTACCAATTTCCTGAATGTATTCCGATAATAGCAAAGGTGCTTGAAAGTGAACAACCCATCGGACATCGGGCTTATTAATTCCCATACCGAATGCTGAGGTACAAGTCACGAATTTTAGCTCATTGTTCAGCCAAGCTGTTTCTATTTTTCGTCGTGATTCTGGACTTAAACCTGCATGATATGCTGCTGTTTCATAACCTGCTGCTTCCAACAAATCCGCCAAATTTTCGCTATCTTTTCTAGTGCGGACATAGACTAAACCTGCTTGTTTGTGTCGAGCTTTAATAAAATTTAATAATTGCTGTTTGCGTCCTCTCGGCGTCCAGACTGTTTGCACTTGCAGGTGCAGATTAGAACGGTAGGGACTTAGCAGAAATGCTTCGGGTTTTTGCAGTTGCAAGACATTTTTGATTGTCTGCTGTGCTTCCGGGTTGGCGGTAGCGGTAAAAGCTGCGATCGCAATTTTACTATTTGCTGGTTTAGCTTTCAACAAAGCCGGCCGCACTGTTCCCAAGCGGCGGTAAGCTGGTCGAAAAGTATCACCCCACTGTACTAAACAGTGAGCTTCATCTAATATTAAACCGTTGATTTGGATGTGCGGCTGACTGATAATTTCCCAAACAGGTTTGCTGAGTAATGTTTCGGGAGACAGGTACAGCAATCTTAATTTATTTTGTTGCAGCGACTGCATAGTTTGTCGGCGCTGCGCTGTTGGCAATTGACTGTGGAGGAGGGAAGCGGGAAGATTGCGATCGCGCAATTCTTGCACTTGATTTTCCATCAGTGCGACTAACGGCGAAACTACCAACGTTAAGCCTGTTTGTAACAAAGCTGGCAGTTGAAAGCAGATTGATTTGCCGCCACCTGTTGGCATAATTATAAGTGTATCTTTTCCCGCTAATAAACTGCCGACGATTTCTCCTTGGGGTGGTCGAAAGTCGTCGTATCCCCAAATTTTTTGGAAGGCGGCGCGGGCTTGATTTAATGATGTTGGTTCTGGTTCGTATTTCATTTGATTTATCCCCAAATCAGACATAATGTGAGCAGTGCGTGTCCTACATAATTAAATTTTGTGTAAGTCCTGATGTACCAAGAAACCGGGTGGCTGGTTTCATAGTATGCAAGTATCGAGCAGAATAAGTGTTAATTTAATAACAGTTAATAATTTTACTTTTTGAATTATGAACGCAAGCACGTTAAGCGAAGTTTTCAGCTATCGGCAAAAGACTTGCGATCTTTTCGATACAGCGGGGGCGGTAGAAGCGGTGCGCGAAGATGGTTTTGCGCTGATTCCTGGTGTACTCAGTCCGTCGGAAGTGGCGCAAACCAAGGAAGCACTCGATCGCCTGCAACCCTTCGGACTCGATGGTAGCAGTTGGAGTGAATTGAACCAGCATTTTAAGTGCGTTTTTAATCGCGATCGCCTGTGGCTTTCCTATGCCGATCGACCGGGTATAATTGAATTAGCCGAAGCATTAATGGGCAGCGATTGCCATATTATCGGCATGACTGCGTGGAAAAGCGGACCCGGTTATGATGGTTGGCGCGTCCACGTCGATCAGGTGTTTGTACCCGTGCCCGAAAGCGTGTTTGCAGATCGCACTTTTCAACTACCAGTTTGGATTTGTACAGCCCATTTCTATCTCAGCGACATCCCAGAAAACCTCTGTCCTACCTACATTATTCCTGGTAGTCACAAATCTGGTCGAAGACCCGATCGCGGGGAAGAAACTTGGAACGGACACTCCCCAGAACCAGTGTTGTGCAAAGCAGGAGATGTGCTGTTTTTCCGCAGTGAAATTTGGCATTCCGGCGGCAAAAATACGACAACAGATGGAACTCGCTACTTACTGCAAGTGCATTATTCCCACCGCAATATCGCGCAGAAATTTTCGCCTTGGCCGTGGCAGTTTAACCCCGAAATTATCGCTACCGCTACTGAACGGCAACTGCGGCTTTTAGGCAAACATCCTGAGTCAAATTACGGTTGAAATACATTGCTAATTTTGTTGAACCACCTGTATAGCAAGCCTTAGAAGAAATATGAACACCATCTATTCTCTTCTATTCCTTTCTCTTTTCTTCTCTTTCTCTGTGTCCTCTGCGCCCTCTGCGGTTCATCAAAAAAAATATCTGTCACAAATCCATCAACATTATAATGTCAAAGTTATTTGAGACTTGGAGTTTTGGATTTGAGATTATCATCCATTCTAGAGGCTGGCAAATCTCCGAATCTCTTGAGCAATCCCAATCCAAAATCCAAAATCTAAAATCGCCTAAGATTGACCGTCACGGCGGCCGAGTTCGTACACGCCGCCACCAATACAGGCGATCGTACCCATAGATACCGCCCAACCAGTACCCAGAGAAAATTCTACGCCCCAATTACACAATCCGCCCGCAATCAAAAAGGGTACAATGCTCAACAGCGAAGCGTAAAACGCATTTTGAGCTTCTCTGGCTTGGCGGGTTCTTTCAAACTCGGCTTCCGAGGTGTAGAGGGATCTCTCGGCAAAATTCATCCAGCGGTTGAGTTGCAGGATTACCCATTCTGTGAGGGGCGACAGGCCCCAGTATAGGGCCAAAGACCACAAGGACGCACCGGCGATCGCAGTTGCATCTATCGCAAAACTAAAGGGAAAAATTTCAGTAAGCATTGCTTGATGTTTGTGATGAATTTGAGATTTTGGATGTTATCCAAAATCCCCGAACTTAACTATAGTGTCAAGCAAAAGCTCGATCGAATTCAACCGCAGCACGAATTCCTCGGCCAATTTTTTTTATCACCCCTGGACATTTACCCGGAAGCCTTGACACCGGTTTTGGATGGAGTAAGATACACGTTGTTATTAAACTGATTCGCGATCGCGGGTAGAGCTCAAAGCCAATCTTGCAGCGAATTGGCCTAACTTACATCTTGCACCTCAGAAACGGGCTTTCCGGCCCGTTCCACAAAGAATGATTTTTTTGTGGAACGGGCCGGAAAGCCCGCCCCTGAAAGCTTTATTGACATTGGTGCAAGATGAGAGCCTAACAGACAACGCAAACTCCCACACACATTTAACTTTGAGCCGTGAAAAAAATCCTGCAAGACTCTAGAGGCCCGCTGACGGCAAAACGCTTTTTTCGTCTCAGACAGATGCTGCTGCTGGCACTTTCGATCGGCATTGTGTTGATCAGCCCTTATTTGCAGCAGCAGGTGGTCAAAGCTCAGTCAGGCTTACCAACCAGAGTAGCGACGGGTAATTTGTGGCAAGAAGCTTCTTTTCCAGTCGAAAACTTTGAAACATACACTTCCGCCTTCGGCCCCCGTGGCGGGGATTTTCATTACGGGTTGGACTTGGCCGCCCCGGAAGGCAGCTATATCCGCAATTGGTGGGGCGGGCAAATTGTGGAAGTTTGGGAAGATGGCCGGTGCGGCACTGGTATGGTGGTGCGATCGGGAAATTGGGAACACATCTACTGTCACCTTAGAGGCCGAGTGCTAACGGCTAATGGAGGGCGTTATTATACCGATCGCGAAGGTACCTTGCAAATTTGGCAAGGTCAAACAGTGCCTGCGGGTGCGAGAATTGCCAGAGTTGGGATGACCGGCCGCACCAGTGGGCCTCACTTGCACTGGGGATTGAAGTACGGCGGCCGCTGGGTAGACCCGGCTTTGGTATTGCGGGAAATGTACTCCCAACAATCTTAATTGGTCATTAGTTAGTAGTCATTAGTCATTAGTTAGGAGTCATTTTTATTGGTTTGTAGTAAGGACTAAAGTCCTGATTTTTTCGAGAATGAGGAATAAAGTCCTCACTACAAAATTGAATAACTAATGACTAATGACCAAGGACTAATGACTCTTTAGGTGGGTGCCAACTCTTTTTTTGTCAACTCGGTGTAGCGAGCGACAATTTGGCGGAATTCGTCGCCGTCGATCGTTTCTTCCTCCAACAGCGCTTCGACAAGTTTGTCTACCAAAGCGCGGTTTTCGCGGATTATTCGGCGAGCTTCTTCGTAGCAGTCAAAGGCAATTTCCCGGACTTGCCGATCGATCTTGATTGCCATGTCTTCGGAATACTCCGATCGCGAATTCCAGCTCTGACCCAAAAAGACCTCATTGTTCGGACTTTCCAAAGCCACAGGCCCCAAATCCGACATTCCATAAAGCGTTACCATCTCCCTCGCGAGACTGCTAACTTTTCTGAGATCACTACCGGCACCGGTGTCGATTTCAGCATCGCCATAAATTTCGGCCTCCGCCGCCCGTCCCCCCAAAGCTACTTTAATTCGGTTTAACAGCAAAGCCCGACTTCTCAAACCTTCGCTGTCGAGCATTTCGTCGTCGAGCACAAAGCTAGTAAAGCCTTCGACCCCGCCGGAACGCGGAATAATTGTTACTTTTTCCACCGGGTCGGCATTTTTGAGCATGGTCGCGACTAGGGCGTGTCCGACTTCGTGGTATGCTGTCATCCACTTTTTCTTGCTGTCCAGCAGCGGGTTGAGCGTAAGCCCGATCGTGATCCGGTCGATCGCGTCGTGAACTTCTAAGTTAGTAATCGTGTCTTTGCGACGCCTCGCTGTGAGAATAGCTGCTTCATTGAGCAAGTTTGCCAAGTCGGCGCCGGAAAAGCCGGGAGTGCGGCGGGCGATCGTATCTAGGGCAACTTCTGGGTCGAGTTTTTTGTTGCGCGCGTGAACTTGCAAAATCCCCAAACGCCCTTTGTAACTGGGTAAATCTACCGTTACTTGTCGATCGAACCTGCCGGGCCGCAGCAGGGCGGTATCGAGCACGTCGGGCCGGTTAGTAGCTGCAATCACAATCACGCCGCTGTTACCCTCAAAGCCGTCCATTTCTGTCAGCAACTGGTTGAGAGTTTGTTCGCGTTCGTCGTTGCCGCCGCCGATACCAGCGCCGCGCTGCCTTCCTACGGCGTCTATTTCGTCGATGAAGACGATGCAGGGGGCATTTTCTTTAGCTTTCTTGAACAAGTCGCGGACGCGGGATGCGCCAACTCCGACAAACATTTCGACAAATTCGGAACCGGAGATGCTGAAGAAGGGGACGGCTGCTTCGCCTGCGATGGCTTTTGCCAGCATTGTTTTGCCGGTTCCGGGAGGCCCGATTAACAGAACTCCTCTGGGAATTTTGGCGCCGATGGCGTTGAAGCGTTCGGGTTTTTTGAGGAAGGTTACGACTTCTTGCAGTTCTTCTTTAGCTTCTTCGATGCCTGCTACGTCGTCGAACATCACGCCGGTTTTCGCTTCCATTTGGAAACGAGCTCTGGATTTGCCGAAGTTCATGGCATTTCCTTGAGATTGAGTCGATCGGCGCAGGATTGCCATCAACACTGCCAACACTGCAAAAATCACTAGCAAGTTTACTACTAAACTGACTGCGGCGGCGTTGTCGGCTGTTTGTTTGACTTCAAAGTCAATCTTTTTGGCGCGGATTTGCGAGTACAGTTCTCGGTTGTTGTAGTCGAACAGACTAACTGATTGGGTTTGATCGCTTTTTTGATTTTTTAGCCTAACCTTGGCAATTTTTTGAGTTTCGTCTACTTCTACTCTACTGACTTGCCCTTTTTCTATGTTTTCGATCAGTTGGCTGTAACTCATGGTGTTTGGCGCACTCTCGGCAAACACCGGGGTCGAGAGCAATATTCCTTGAGAAATCACCAAACTGCCCAGGATGCGCCAAAGATTCCGTCCTGGAATTGATTTTTTAGGATTCTGGCTCGACTTGTCTTTGTTTACAGCTAGATGCCCCAGCCATGCGTGTTTCCAAGAATTTTTCATATTGCTTTGCCCAAGGTTGAAGAGTGCCAAGATTGACCGCTTTTGGTTTGCTACGTTCATTTATTTTAACAAGATGGCGGGTGTTGGATGGGTTTATCTCTCGCCGCCATCTTAAGAAACGCCCCTCAAGAGGGGGGTTTTGAATCCACGGCTCCTCAAGAAACCGGGTTTTTTACCTAATCTGCGGGCTATAACTAAGGATTTTGCTCAAAAAACCCCGTTTCTCGGCCCCCTCCGTAAATCTCAAATCTAAAATCGATTGACAGTTGCCGATCGAACTTGCTATGTTAATCATACTCGTAATGAGTACGTTTTAGTAAAGCAGTTATTGTTTTTAAGCTTTATGGTAAAAATTGTCGGCATTGGTGGAAGTTTGCGGGCTGGCTCCTACAGCCAGTTAGCGTTGAAGGTGGCAGCAGAACGGGCCGAGGCCCTGGGCGCGGAAGTTGAAATATTCGATTTGCGATCGCTCAATCTGCCATTCTGCAATGGTGAGAATGATTATATCGATTACCCGGATGTGGAAAAGCTGCAGAATGCGGTTAAGCAAGCCGACGGCTTGATTTTGGCAACGCCGGAGTATCACGGTAGCGTCAGCGGTGCTCTCAAGAATGCCCTGGATTTGATGAGTTTTGAGCATTTGGACGGGAAAGTTGCGGGTGGGATTAGCGTTTTGGGAGGGCAAGTTAACAACAACGCACTCAACGATTTGCGCGTGATTTTGAGATGGGTGCACGCTTGGGTAATTCCCGAACAAATTGCGATCGGACAAGCTTGGAAAGCTTTTAGTCCTGATGGTAAATTGTTGGATGAAAAACTGTCGGAAAGGTTCGACGAATTTGCTCGAAGTTTAGTGGAAAATACGCGGAAATTGCGAGGAATTTCGTAATTGTATTTCAGGAAAAACGCACTCTTGGACGCAACTGGCATATTATTCAGATGCGTCAGTTGCCATAATTGCTCGATTTGAAGAGGTTTTTTCTCTAGTAGAGCACCCTACAAGCTGTGATACTAACAGTCAACAGTCAACAGTCAACTGACTTAAAATGGCATATCGATCATGTCTCCGAAAGGATGGGGTACGTCGATCGGCATTCTTCCGGGTTTTGACTCATATTTGTCTATCCACTTTTTGGCCAATTCCAAAGCTTCCTCCTCAGTCTTGGCATTTTGGACGGCGACGTGGCGGTTGCCGCGGCTATCCCAAACCTCGACGTAGAAGACTTTCTGGGATTGAATAATCCAACCTTTATAAGTGTCTGCTGGTTCCATAGTTAGAATCCTAAAATAATCGGGCAGGGAGTTCCACTGGTGAGCTAATTGTAAATATTGCCCTGCATAAAATGAATTTTACGGGGGTTTCTATAGTATTTTTGGAAAAAAGTCAGTTTTACGGTTAACCTCATGACTAGACTCCTGAAGCAATTATTTAGCTGGAGAAAATATCTCCAACCTTTGGCGGCGGCGATCGCGATCACCCTAATCGCATCCCAGATGGCGGTATTGCCGGCATTGGCGACTGGCGTTTACGAAATACCGGTGTTGTCGGCGGGCGATCGAACTTGGGTGTTCGACAAAGGCGACGTGCTCAGCCGCAGCAGCGAAAGCAATATCAGCAGCGTGCTCGACAACCTGGAAAACAAAACAGGGAAACAAGTCAGGTTTGTCACCTTCCACCGCTTAGACTACGGTGAAACGGCTGCCACTTTCACCGACCAACTGTTTGAACAGTGGTTTCCCGCAAAAGAAGACCAGACTAATCAAATTTTACTCGTTCTCGACACTGTTACCAACAGCGCGGCAATTCGCACCGGGGAAGGGGTGAAATCCCTGCTAACCGATGAAATTGCCCAGAGTGTGGCTGGGGAAACCGTGCAAGTGCCGCTGCGGGAAGCGAATAAATACAACGAGGCCTTTTCGGCTGCAAGTACGCGCATTGCAACTGTTTTGTCGGGCGAACCCGATCCGGGTCCTCCTGAAGTTGTTGACAACATTCAAGTTGAAGGCACGTTTAAAAAAGCTGAAGAAACAGACCAAGGCAATGCCACAGTTGTTGTGGTTGTGCTGTTGGTGTTGGCGACAGTAATTCCGATGGTGACTTATTTCTGGTATCAAGGTTTTTCGTGATCGGGTGCTGATTAATTCGATCGGTTGTGGTTTTGTCCAGAAATTAAGGCAGGGCTGCACTAATCTTGAACGTATTCTCGATCGCTCAACAATGCAATTTCTGCCCGTACAAATTCCCGTCCCAGATAAGCCGCGTGATCTAACATTGTCACCGGGCTGGGGCGGGTTTCTTCTAGAATTTTGACACAAAGTTCTTTGGCGGTTCTGCCGGTAAAAAGTGTGGATTGGGTGCGTTCTACTTTGCCACGGGCGGGGATTGGTTTACCAGTTTCGGGATCGACTGCGAGGCCTCTATCGTCGATGATGTTGGTGAAATGTTTGGCACAAATTAAGCTGGTTTCGCGATCGAGATAGATGATGAAGTAGCCGCCCGGATCGAGGTCGAGGTGGCGTTTGGATAGCTTGTCATCGATTGCGGTGAGGTTTTCCAAGGTTTGACTCATGGTTGGTAAAAGGAAGTAAACAATAACTGTAATTTTTGCTGCTATTTCTAGTTTAGTCGGCTGCGGGACAAGTTTGGGACATTGGTTGGTTGAATGCGGGGGAAATTTCGGGCGATCGACATTCTACGCGATATCTGTGGGGACACAGCCCAGGCTAAGTCCGGTTCGGGCTTCTGCGACTTTTAACGATTGGTATAAGATTGAGGACTGTAGCAAGACTTGTTGAAATTGATAGAATGAACCGCAGAGAACGCAGAGAACACAGAGTCAAAGAAGAGAGAGGAACAAAATCTGTTATCATTGGGGTGAGTATTTTTTGGGATTAAATTATAAATGAACTTTATAGATTTATTTGCAGGAATAGGAGGTTTCCGACAAGGTTTTGAAAAAATTGGCTTTAAATGCGTTTTTTCCTGCGAAATTAACAGTAAATGCCGACAAGTTTACACGGAGAATTTTGCTGATGTTCCTTTTCCCGATATCAGTAACATCAATCCCACCGATTTAGCAGACTTTGAGATTTTAGTCGCCGGGTTTCCGTGCCAACCTTTTAGCATCTGTGGCAAAAAGCTGGGTTTTGAAGATACTAGAGGTACGCTATTTTTCGAGATTTGTAAAATCATCAAAATCAAGCAGCCTAAAGTTATCGTTCTCGAAAATGTCAAGCACTTAATCCATCACGACAAGGGAAATACCTTAAAAGTAATTATTGCCAGTCTGGAAGATTTAGGATACAGCGTGAATTACAAAATGCTGAATGCTAAAAACTTTGGAATTCCTCAACATCGTGAAAGAATATTTATCATTGCAACTAAAGGTAAAGAATTTAATTTTTCTCGACTTAAAAGCAAGTTTCCTCCGCAACTCAGGGAATTTCTAGACAAGACAGGAGATTTTGAAATATTGGACAAATCAGAGTATACTTTAATTGATTATCCGAGAAAGCAAGATTCGGGACTTTTGTTTGTAGGTTACAGAAATAAAGGTACTTGGAAAACTGGCGTGAGACCAAATACAGAACATTTATCGAGAGTTCACAGACAGCCTAATCGCATTTATTCGGTAGATGGAGTGCATCCGACAATTCCTTCGCAAGAAACATCAGGCAGGTTTTTTATCTACATTCCTGAGCAAGATATGGTGAGAAAATTGACGCTGAAGGAATGTTACCGTCTTATGGGTTTTCCTGAAGATTTTAAGAGTTATCCGAGTGCGGGGGAAAGTTACAAGCAAATTGGGAATTCGGTTTGTGTGCCGGTTGTGGAGGCGATCGCGCAAGAAATACTCAGCGCTTGAAACCGCCGAGTATTATCAGGGGCTTTTAACCCGAATTTTATCTGACAACTTGCGACGCTATACTTGCGAAGGTTGCCATACAATTATCGATCTCTCTGCTAACAAATCGGCTAATCTTTCAGCTCTGTCTCGGTCATCTTTCACATGAGGTAAGCCGACAATCTGAGCGTGGGATGCTGAATCAGATACTGCATCTAAACCTAATTCACGAATTTGTCCTACTTGCAGACTAGCAACTCCGTAACAATTTTGAAATTTTGCTGCACATTGTTCTGGCGAACAAACACTGGCAATTGTTACCGATAAACCCGCTTCATTGGGTCGCAGTAAATAAGCAAAAAATACAACTAAGTTTGCTTCGTCAATCCACGATCTGCGGAGTAAAGCTCTATAGACAATAGCACTGTCAGCTAAAGCATCGAATGGATAGTTTGTACTCATAAGTATTTAGTGATAAGCATATCATTCGCAGAACATAGCGGATAAACTCGGTTCACGAACAATAAATACTATATAGCACTTTTTAACACTTAAAATAGTTTTTTACACGCAATATAGAAGCTATCTGCTATTCTATTTGCCACTATAATGAATCATTAGATATTTATGACTACATCTGAGTTACTCCTAAAATATGTATGTGTCATACTTTGTTAAACCACTCTAGCCAATAAACTAAAATTGCTCCTGAAGTAATATTTTCTGAGGCATATTTATCACTATCTTGATGATAAATGTAAGCTTTCTCATCAGAAGAGTGGGGGCAGAATAAGCGTACTCTGCGATCGGCTTTTATATTTTGCCAAGCAAGTCTAATACTGCCTTGGTCATCTGTACCTGTTGAGGCTTTTGGAAAACTGTTTCCCATGCTATCGTAGGCTTCTACAACTAACTTCATAGCTGTCCTGAAAGCATATTCAGTCGGCCTCAAAATTCCGTACTCATCGTCTTCTTCTAAATCTAAAAGCTCGATCAGACGTTCGACCGTAATGCGGAAATTTGATAAACCACTATTGTTACTGCTATCAGTAATCTGTTCTTTCGCTACTGTCATAAGATTCAATCCCTTTTAGCCGATCGCGCTAGTTTTATGCTAACACAGCCTAATGCTGTGAAATTCTTTAACAACTTGCTGCGCTATATTTGCGAAGGTTTCCATACAATTTGAGATTGCTGTGCTAACAAATCAGCCAGCAAATCAGCCATCTCAGGGTCATCTTCAGCATAAGGTAGACCTGCTATCTGAGCGTGAGATATAGAGTCAGGAATTACATCTAAACCTAACTCGCGAATGCCACCTACCTCAAGGCGAGCAACTCCATAACACGTTCTGAATCTTGCAGCACATTCTTCAGGAGAACAAACACTAGCAATGTTTACAGAAATACCCTGTTCATTTTTATTTTTCCGCAAATAGTAAGCTTCAGATTCAACCAGTTCAGTATCCTCATTTATCCACGGTTTGCGAAGTAAAGCCCGGTAGACAATAGCCCTATTAGGTAGTGGTTCAAACTCTGCCTGATTACTAAATTTTTGTTCGTTCATGCTTGATTAAACCACTGTAGCCGCTCGACTAATGTTGTTGCTGAAATTACCTTCTTTGAACCGTGTTCATCATTTTTGCGATGATAAATGCGAACAGGTTGCTCGTCATCGTCAATAAACGGACAAAACAAGCGAACTTTACAAGCTGGATTTACACTTGTCCAAGTCAGGCTAACACCGCCTTGATGATCTGTACAAGCTGATGCTTTTGGAAAACTGCTTCCCATCATAGAATGTGCTTCTACAACCAAATTAAGTGCTGTTTTAAAAGCAAAGTCGCTGGGTTTTAAAATGCCGTATTCATCCTCATCATCTTCGCCTTCATAAAGTTCTCCCAGACGTTTGAGAGTGATACTCAGTCCTGAGCGGCTGTAGTTGCTACCGCTATCAGTAATCTGTTCTTTCGCTACCGTCATAAGATTCAATCCCTTTTAGCCGATCGCCAATTTCATTTTAACACAGCCTCATGCTGTGCAATTTGCACTCAAAACTCCGATCGTTGACTGTCGATCGATATTTGTATGAACACGGCAGTGCGGTGTCCAAATCGGAATATATTTGTAGGGATACAGCACTGCTGTGTCCGCGATATATGCAAGGACACGGCAGTGCCGTATCCTTACCGAAAACTTTAATTAATGAAATTTTTAAGCTTGTAGTTGGGATTCAGAGTCTGCCGGCGCTGAAGCGCAACTACAAACCTCGATTAGGCGGGAACCTGGATTCTTTCGGTGCCGGCAAGTTCAAAGGCTGCGTGAATTGCCTTCAAAGCAGTTACGGCTTGTCCTTCATCCACAACGCAGCTAATTTTAATCTCGGAAGTGGCAATCATTTGAATGTTGATTTGCTGGCGGGAAAGCGCTTCAAACATCTTTGCGGCTACTCCCGGATGCGCTACCATCCCGGAACCAACAACGCTAACTTTGGCAATTTGTGTATCGACTGCTACTTCGCCCCATCCGAATTCGGGGGCGGCTTTTTGGAGGACTATTTTAGCAGCTTCGGCGTCAATTTGCGCGACGGTAAATGCAATATCGCGAGTTAATATGCCGTCGATATTGTGACAGCGCTGCGACTGAATGATCGTGTCTACGCTGATATTTTCCTCGGCTAAAAGTCCGAACAGTTTTGCTGCTACTCCGGGTCGATCGGGCAATTGGCGAATTGCTAGACGCGCTTGATTGAGATCCAACGCAACGGCGCGGACTGCGGGCCGTTTTTGGGATGATGAACGCAGCCCAATAGGGGAGTTGGCGACATCAAATGTTTTGCAGAGTTCGGCAACGGCCCGATCGCAATCTTCGGCATCGATCGCACAACTAACTTTCACCTCGGAAGTGGAAATCATTTGAATGTTAATTCCCGCATCCGCTAAAGTCTTAAACATCTGCGCCGCTACCCTCGGACGACCGATCATTCCCGCACCCGCAATGCTAACTTTAGCTATTGGCCGCTCTTCTGCTTTCACTTCCGGTTCTCCCAATTCTGGGCGAGAATTCTTGCCGAGGGCGGGTACGATCGCATCAGCAACCGCGACAGCTTGATTCAGCGAATTTCTCGTCACTGTGAAAGCAATATCGTTAGTATTTCCTTCATGAATTGACTGGATAATTAAGTCTACATCGAGGTTTTGTTGCGCGATCGCACCAAACAACCGCGCTGCTACGCCGGGGCGATCGGGCAAACGCAGTAGCGACACCCCCGCCTGATCTAAGTCAAATTCCACCGCATCCACCGCTTTTGCGAGCTCCAAGCCCTCCAAAGGCCGAGGTTGCGGGGGTGGGGACACTACCCGCGTACCCGGGGCGTCACTCCAGCTAGAAAGCACTACCAGCGGCACGCCGTAATTCTTGGCAATTTCTACCGCGCGCGGGTGTAGGACTTTTGCGCCCAAACTCGCCAATTCCAGCATTTCGTCGCAAGTGATTTCGTCCATCAATTGGGCGTCGGCAACCAAGCGCGGATCTGTAGTCAGAATTCCGGGTACGTCGGTGTAAATTTCGCATCTGTCGGCCCGCAGCGCTGCGGCGAGGGCTACTGCTGTTGTGTCGGAACCGCCGCGCCCCAATGTGGTAATTTCCAATTCTCCGGCATTGGCGATGCCTTGGAAACCCGCAACCACAACGACTTTACCGCTTTTTAACTGGCTTTCAAGCCGATTTGGGTCGATTCGCAAAATCCGGGCGCGGGTGTGGGCGGCTTCGGTGACAATGCCGACTTGGGCGCCGGTGAGGGAAATGGCGGGCTGTCCCATTTCCTGCAATGCCATGCTCAAAAGTGCGATCGAGACTTGTTCGCCAGTGGAGAGCAACATATCCATTTCCCGCTTGTTGGGATTTGCGGAAATTTCCTTGGCGAGTTTAACTAAACCGTCGGTGGTTTTGCCCATCGCCGAAAGTACGACAACCAAAGAGTTGCCAAGCTGTGCTGTTTTTACAACTCGTCGGGCTACTTCCAGAATGCGATCGACTGTACCAACCGAGGTTCCGCCATATTTCTGAACAATTAGTGCCATAGGACTTACACAAAAAGTGATGCAATACTTAAGTTAATATACGCAAATTTTTGATAATAACCGATGAATGTTTATATCGTTTCTGAGGAGGCTGCTAGGCGATCGGGTTTTTACAGCACATGATATTCCTAGAGACACTGAATTGCCGTGTCCCTACCGGAACCTGCGACTGATGCAAATTTAGATTGTTGATTGAAGAATTGAATAATTGCGAATGACTTATGAAGATCTTAACCCCGATAGTCCTCAGTCATCCCCAATCTAAAATCTAACATCTAAAATCTCAAATCGAATTACTCGCCTTCTAACTCTCGCAAACGCGCTTCCAAAGCTTGAATTCGCAACTCAGCTTCTATGCGCCTTTGTCGTTCTCGTTCTGCCACTAATTCGGCTTGTTCTGCCCGTTCCTCGGCCGCCGGCAGCAAATTCCCGGAGGCATCGCACCAGCGCAGCCAAGGCAGCTCTACGCCCTGATAAACCCCTTGCCAAATGCCTAATTCCAATCCTATTTGTGCGATCGCGTAATGTCCGCGCTGATTTTGTGGGACTAACTCGAAGCGATCCTCTACCAAATGATACACTTTAACTTGTGCTTTTGTGACTTCATAAATGCCGTAAAAAGCAGGTCAAATTATCCGCTCGTAAATCCATAATTTTCCCTGGCGAGGAGTCCTATCTCTTTCTTCACTGCCATCGCCAGAAACAAATTCAAGTACAATCAGAGGCCGCATTAGTTCCCGCCCCATGACATAGGAATGGCGCAGATTTCCGTCAAGAGTTGGCGGCACGTCGGGAACGTAAAACAATCAGGTGCTTTGGCTCCTCTTTCTGGCGGTTCCGGGGGCAGGGCTACCCGCTAATAAATACCGGAATCTTGACCGATGCAGTATTGTCCGTCGGAATGAACTTGGTCTAAAATCGGTCTAATTGATGTTGGTAACAGGATGCTTTGAGGATGTTTTTGAAAGTTTTTCACAAAAGTACCGTCGGAGTCTGGTAATTGAGTGTGGTCTGGGAAATCTGTGGCTAGAATTTCTGATTTTTAGGTGACACTCATGTTGACCTCTTGAATGTTTAAAGATTATACTTATAATTGGTGAATGAGAGATTAATTATGCTATTATGTCGTGGCAAACCTCCGATTGATATATAGAATATTTTAAATAACATGAGTCAGTACAAGTTAATAATTTTTGACTTCGACGGCACCTTAGCAATTACTCACAAAGCTATTGTATTTTGCTTTGCAAAAACTTTTGAAACTTTCAATATTACCCCGCCTGCTGCTGATACTATTATAAGTACCATCGGCATCAATTTACCAAATAGTTTTAAAATCCTGCATCCGGCGATCGAGGAAAGCGCAATTCCCGAATGGGTTGAAACTTACCGCTCTTATTATCGGACGGAAGGTGAAAAGCAGGTAGAGTTATTTAACGGGACAAAGCAAGTGTTGCAGTTGGCGCGTCAGTCTGGATTGAGCCTGGGAGTTTTCAGCAACAAACAGGTTACTTTTGTTAATGTGTTACTAAAAAATTTGAGAATTCACAGTTTTTTTGATTTGATATTAGGTGATAACGGACAAATAATTCCGAAACCAAATCCGACTGCTTTTCACTCGATTATTAAACCGCTGTTCCCGGAGTTGGATAACAGTCAAATTTTAATGGTTGGCGATACAGCGATTGATTTGCTGTTTGCTAAAAATGCTGGGATAGATGTTGGTTGGGCGGCTTACGGATATGGCGATCGCGCTGAGTGTCTCGCCCTAGAGCCGACTTTCGCGATCGACGATATTTCAGAACTTGCTGTGTTCGTTCAAAATTAATTTTTCCTCGGTTTGTTTTAGAGAAGAGTTTGACTCATTTAACTATAAAGGATTTAATTATTTTTTTTACTAGAGCCGGATAATGTAGTTTTTATTTAATTAAAAAAATAAATGAACGAAATTGTAAGCCGCCTAAACTCTGCCAAGTAAACCATACCAGAGATAGAGTTATCGCTGGAACAACTATTATAAATTAACAACAAGGATTCCTTTGAAGGTAGAAGGCAGAAGGCAGAAGGCAGAAGGAAAAAAAACCGAGGGAAGCCAGATTTTATTTAGGTAGAATTTACCGCCCCAATTCTGCATGATAGCCTTTTAACTTCTGCCTTCGGAAAACAGACAATTCTGTTAAACTATAGGGTGTGCTGGCAGTCGGTATCTACAATAAACTCAATTTATAGAAACTCATGCAGATCGATATAAGCATTCCTTCTGAAACGCTATCGCCGACTCGTACTGGCGGCACACCAAATTTAATAGAAGAAGTCTGGAGGCTGTACGATCGCGCCCTGGCAGCTACCAGCAACGGCATCGCGATCGCGGACGCTACCCAGCCGGACAAGCCTATAGTCTACTGCAACGGCGCTTTCGAGCGGATTACAGGCTACAATCGCAGCGAAATAATCGGGCAGAACTGCCGCTTCCTGCAAGGCCCGGATACCGATCGCGCGGCCGTCGATCAAATCCGCGTGGCCCTCAAAGAACAGCATGACTGCAAAGTAGTTCTGAAAAACTACCGCAAAGACGGCACCGCCTTCTGGAACGAACTCAGCATCTCGCCGGTGCGCGACAGCAGCGGACTCGTTACCCACTTCATCGGCGTCCAATCTGATATCACCGATCGTAAACAAGCAGAAGAAGCCCTCAAACAAGCCGAGGCAAAATACCGCAGCATCTTTGAAAACGCCACCGAAGGCATATTTCAAACCGCCCCAGACGGGCGCTACCTTAGCGCTAACCAGGCACTCGCCCGAATGTACGGCTACGATTCCCCGTCAGAACTGATCGCAAAATGTTCGGCAAAAAAACTTTACGCCGATCGCACCCGCCGCGCTTCCTTTATGGCAGAAATCAGCAAAAACGGCTCCCTGAAAGAGTTTGAGTCCTGCGTTCGCCGCAAAGACGGCAGCACTACCTGGATCTCGGAAAACGTGCGCGAAGTCCGCGACGCAGATGGCGAACTCCTTTACTACGAGGGAACCGTCGCCGAAATCGCCGATCGCAAACAAGCCGAAGCAGCCCTGCGAAATCAAGAATACTGGCTGAAAACCGCGATCAACGCCGTCCCCGACGCGATCAACCTCACAGACAGCGAGGGGCGCTGGCTGATTGCCAACGACTGCGCCCTGCAACTTTTGGGCTGGGAAACCGCAGACTACCAGGGCAAAACTACTGCCGAACTCGCTGCCGCCGCCAATCCGAGAGTCAGAGAAATCCTGCTAACTTGGCAGGAAACCGACGAAACCACCTGGCAAGCAGGTACTCTTACCTCCAGCCGCCAAATAGTCTCCTTGCCCACAGGCGGCAGCAATTTGTTTGAAGTGCGGAAAGTGCCGCTGTTCAACCCCGACGGTTCGCGCAAAGGTTTGGCAGTGGCGGGGCGGGACATCACCCAGGAAGTGGCAGCGGATGCAGCTTTGCGCGACAGCGAACAGCGGTTTCGGGCAATTTTTGAACGCGCTGCGATCGGCATGGTAGTCGCTACCCTCGAAGGTGTTGCGATCGCCACTAATCCGGCATTTCAAGCTATGCTGGGGCGATCGGAAGCTCAACTGCGGGGTCTCGGCCTCGACGACTGCGCGCACCCGGAAGACGCACAAGTTTCGCGCGAGTTGCGCCAACAGTTAGTCGCGGGCTGCCGCGAAGCTTACCAAATCGAGAAGCGCTACCTCCGCCAAGACGGCAGCATCAGGTGGGGACGCCTCAGCACCTCTGTCATCGACAGCAGTCAGGGAACGCCACAGTTTATTTTGCAAATGGTAGAGGATATTACCGATCGCAAACAAGCCGAGTCAGCTTTGTTCCAAAATGAGGCTAAGTGGCGATCGCTAATTCTCAACAGTTCTGACATCATTAGTATTCTCGACGCCAGCGGTCGCATTGTTTACGAAAGCCCTTCTGTAGAAAGAGTTTTAGGCTACGAACCCGATGAACTCGCCGGTCAAATTGCTCTCGATTTGATCCACCCTGACGACCTTGCCTCGGTGATTTCCGACAGCGAAAAACTGAGCGCAAATCCAGGCGATCCGATCGCCCTAGAAGGTCGGTTACGACGCGCTGACGGTTCTTGGTGTTTTCTCGAAGGTGTAGGCATCAACTTGCTAGCAGACCCCGCTGTGAAAGGAATTGTGATCAACTCCCGCGACATGACGGCGCGCAGGCAAGCAGAGTACCGCCTCAGCAAAATCAACGAGTGCTTTTTGGGATTCACCACAGACGCCGCCGACAACATCCAGCGCTTGACATCCTTAGCCGGCGAGCTTTTGGGCGGAAGCTGCGCTATCTACAGCCGCGTCGGTGGCGGTCTGCTGCGCGCGATCGCGACTTGGCAAGCGCCGACGGACTACCCGCTGGTCGATCGCGCCGAGGGCCACATCTGCACCGACGTATGCAGCAAAGGAAGCGATCGGGCTGTGGCCATTCCTGACTTGCAGAACACGATCTACGCCCAAACCGATCCCGCTGTCATCCGCTACCAACTGCGAAGCTATCTGGGACAAGCAGTGCGGCTGGGCGACAATTACGTGGGTGCGGTGTGCGTTGTCAACACTGAGTCGATCGCGCCCACAGAAGCCGACTGCAAGCTGATCGGAATTATTGCTGGGGCGATCGGAGTGGAGGAAGAACGGGCCGCCGCCGCCGATCGCGATCGGCAAAAATCCCAAGAACTGCAAACAGCTTTGAGCGACTTGCAGCAAACTCAAATGCAGCTAGTACAAACCGAAAAAATGTCTTCCCTCGGACAGGTGCTAGCAGGAATTGCCCACGAAATTAACAACCCAGTTGGCTTTGTCGCCGGCAACCTCTGCCACGTCCGAGGCTACGTTCTAGACTTGTTAGAAATCGTGCAAGTCTATCAAGAAGAGTACCCAAATCCCCCAGCAAAACTTCAGCAACAAGCCGAAGATATAGACTTAGAATTTCTAGCAGAAGACCTGCCAAAATTGCTCAATTCGATGCAAACCGGATGCGAGCGCATTGTAGAAATTATTCAAACTCTTCGCAATTTCTCGCGGGCGGACGAAGCGAAAATTAAGACTGCCGACATTCACGAAGGTTTAGAAAGTACCTTGTTAATGTTGAACACCCGGCTGAAAGCCAAGGCAAAATGGCAGGGCATTAAAGTTATCAAAGAATACGGAGAACTGCCGCAAATAAACTGTCATCCCGGACTGTTAAATCAGGTATTTATGAATGTATTGGCAAATGCGATCGACGCTTTGGAAGAAAGCAGCAGCCAAGCAAAAGACACCGCAGATTCTACCTTTCCTACTATCACGATTCAAACTGAAACGATTGATGACCAGAGCATTTTAATTCGGATTAAAGACAACGGTCAGGGCATCCCCGAAGATCAGATTGTGCGTTTATTTGACCCGTTTTTTACCACAAAACCCGTAGGCAAAGGCACAGGTTTGGGTTTATCAATTTCGCACCAAATTGTCGTTGAAAAACACAACGGCAAATTGCAATGCCTCTCGGAACCCGGTAAAGGTACTGAATTTATCATCGAAATTCCAATTAAGTAGAAGGAATCAGGAAGAAGGAAAAAGGAACAGTCCGATATCTAGAAACCGGGTTGATCCAAAAAACCCGGTTTCTTTTGGCTGCAACGTCGGTATCTTGTATGGTGCGTCGCTACCAGATTTTCTATTTTAATTACAGATTGGAGGGTAGCGACGCACCCTACGGTATCTACTTATGCTGGGAATTAAAAACTAAACTGAGTCCGCAAATTGCCCACAAAAATTGTCGGGTTGTTATCGAAATTATTGGCATTGGCGATCGCATAAAATGCTGGCACGATCGAAACATGGTCGGTGATAGGAAAATAATAAGTTGCCTCAATTTCGTACTGCGTGCCGCCATTCCCTCCGCCAGAAACCAGAAACCTCCGACCGCCAGTAAAGTCAAAAGGTACTAAATATGATACCGTAAGCAAAGCTCCTTCTTTGAACAAATCGGGAAATGCAACTCCTAACTGATAAGATTGATTTTTGATCGTGCCGTCGGGTCGGTTAGTCTTGGGAAATATATTGGTTTCGGCGTAGCCGTAGCGGCCGAAAAGACCAAAGCGGCGAGCGACTAACCAATCGAAATTGAAACTATAAGTATTCGCAGTCGCATTCCCCAGGCGGCCACCAAAACCGTCATCTGCCACACCGTTTAACGGCTTGCTGTTAGGAGATCCAATTAAGCCACCGATTTGCTGGATGTTGGAACGGCTGTACAAAAAGCGCAAATTAGTTCGATCGCTCGGACTGAATGTTAATTCTGCTGTAGTCGTATTTGTCCCACCAAACAAGCCTTGAGACGGATTGGAAGCGGAATTAAACACGGAAGTTGGCAAAAATTCTGTACTCTCGCCCAAATAGCCAAAACGCAGTTTCAATGCGCGGGCGATATCCCACAAAACCAAAGCACCGGCACCGCGTCGGGTAGCGCTTAACAAAGGGCTGTTGTTAGAATTAAAGCTGCTCGCACCGTCTACGAAAAAGTTAAATTTATTGTTGTCAAAGTAGCGGTAAAAATTAATCCGCGGCCCGACTACTACTTGCAAGCTGTTGCTAAGCGGGAACCGATAGGAAAGTTCTCGCAGGGTAACTTCATTGGGATTCACCCCAGCAGTCTGGTCGAGAAAAGGAGTGCCAAAGGTATTGAACAGGCCTGTAGAAGTATATTGATTGGCTGGGGAATTGCCGTTACCTACAGCTAGCTGTGTAATCAATTCGTCTTTCCCTGTAAAGGAAGTAGTGAGGGTCAACCAAACTAATTGGCTGAAAGTGATTTCTGGATCATCGTCCACTCTCTGCACAATTGGTCTGTTGGTGACTGGATCGCGTCCGGCTACTCGATCGAGCGGAGCAGCATTTCCATTTGTTGCTTCAACTCGGACTCGATCGCCCGCAAAAGCTCCAGTCAGGTTAAACCAAGCAAATCCGTTGAGTTTAGTAGTAGTTGAAAATTGGTTGGCCTCCAATTCGGCAGTGCGGGCTTCTAAAGCATCTACTCGACCGCGCAATGTAGCTAATTCTGCTGCAAATTCTTCTTGCAATCTTTGCAAAGCAAGTAAATCTTCTCGCTTGACTAAATTACCAGTAGAACCGCCAAGTTGTTTGGTAATTTGGTCTAAGCAAGCGTTTAATCCGGCGGCGAATTCATACCGAGTCATTGCTCGATTGCCTCGGAATGTGCCGTCTGGATATCCCGCAATGCAGCCGTATCTTTCTACTAGGGATTGCAAGGCTTGAAAAGCCCAATCTGTAGGCCGCACGTCGGAGAGTTGGGAAACAGAAGTGACTTGTGCTGCGTCTTCTTGTATGCTGAGGTCATCAGCGGTGCCCGTCTCGCTGCTGATGTCGGCAACTTTGCTGGCTTCAGCAAGGTTTTGAGACTGAGGAGAGTTTGCAATTTCTAACTCCTGTGGGGGCAATTCGCGAATTGCCTCCGTTATTTCTGGGGCTGTTGTTGCACGATCGACTGTTGCTTTATCTCGTTTGGGTAAAGCGCGATTCACCCATCCTATATCTGTTTCGGGTAAAGCACGATCGACTGTTGCTGCATCTGTTTCGGGTAAAGCGCGATCGACTGTTGCTGCATCTGTTTGAGGTAAAGCGCGATCAACTGTTGCTGCATCTGTTTGAGGTAAAGCGTGATCGACTGTTGCTATATCTTGTTTGGGTAAAGCACGATTCACCCATGCTGCATCTGTTTCGGGTAAAGCGCGATCGACTGCGGAGTTAGTCTCTGTGGTAATCGCCGCTAACTGCGGTATCTCAATCTTACCTGCTGCCAGCGCTGCGTCTGGGGTAGCCGTAGGGACGGCACTCGCTTCTAGCGCAACTTCTGGAGTTGAGGTATCCTGAATTTGAGCTGTTGCTGCGATCGGCCCCAAAGGCACTGCCGCACCAGAAATCAAGAAAGACAGCCAAAAAGCTTTAACGGAGGTTGCATTATTCACCATAAAACTCACACCACTTGTTGAAAATTAAATCTCGCCAAGCTTAACCGATAAGCTTGCTTATAAATGTAGTTGGTTTAACAAATTCTTATAAATAGTTAAAATTATTTTAGGAAGCCATCGATTCCCAATCCCTAATCACTGATGACTGCTGACTAATTCCCAAAATGAAGTTTTTATTAGTTACAGATTTAGACAACACGCTAGTCGGAGATGACGAAGCAACTCAATTTTTTAACCAGCGCTTGCAATCACACCGCTCGCAAATTTGTTTGGTTTACGCTACCGGGCGTTCTCATGCTTCAACTTGCGAATTAATTGCCCAAAAGCAACTGCTAGCACCCGACTATTTGATCGCAGGTGTAGGTAGCGAAATTTACCAAGACGGAATCCTCGATTTAGATTGGGCGGAATATCTTTCTCAAGACTGGGATAAAATGGCGATCGCCTCTTTAGCTCAGCAGTTTTCCCAGCTTAAACCCCAATCCCTAAAAGAACAAAATCCTTGGAAAATCAGTTATTGTTTGGAACCAGCAGCAGAAAATAGCTCGACTGTCCAGGCTTTGCAGCAAAAGTTAACTGAATCGCGACTGCCAGCTCAAATCATTTTTAGCAGCAATCGTGATGTGGATATTTTACCGCAAACTAGCAATAAAGGCAATGCCCTTACTTATTTACAAAAGCGCCTACAAATTCCATTTGAGGCAACATTAGTTTGCGGTGATTCTGGCAATGATATCAATATGTTTGAACAGGATGTCCGGGGAGTAATCGTCGCTAATGCTCTATCAGAACTATTAGAATGGCATCGCGAATGCGGCACTGAAAATCATTATTTAGCTAGTTCTGCTTGCGCTTGGGGAATCATGGAAGGAATGGCATATTTTTGGGAATTTTGATTGCCAAAAATTGGGTTTGGTTTGTAGTGAGCAGTGAAGTCCTCATACAAATCACAGGACTGAAGTCCTCAGTACAAAAGCACCCGAAGCACCCCAAGTCCTGCAAACAGTTAAAATATGTTCAGCAATCTCAACCGCGTATCGATCGAACCTGCGAGTTGCGATACCATCAGCGTGTACTGCTTTATCAAACCTAATCGAACTTAACTTTAGTTACCTCAAGCGAGTTGAAGTTTATTTCCTAGCCTGTTGGGCCCAACGTAATGGAGGGAGTCGGCTATCCCCCGATCGCCAAAGGTTCTATAGTTAAGTGTAGGGCCTAAACCTAAATTACTTTCTCTATAAAAACTTATCTTTCTAGATGAACCAGATGTAGGTTGAGTCAACTATTTGCCCCTTTAGTTCAGTTCGCCAACGCACCGCCAAATGGAACAAAATACTTTACCCGTAGAGGTGATTCTCTCTCACCCCCGCCAATATTTAGGTAGCATTCGGCTGGATTGGACGCCACAACCGGGGAACTATCTAGATTTAGAGGGACAAACCTACGCTGTCTTGGAACGCCACCACCGCTATCAACTCAAATCCGGCCGCTACCGACTGCAAAAAATTGCCCTGTACGTGCAGTCGGCCACACCGCCGACGGAAAGAACTTTTGTAAGCGGCATCTGGGTTATCGGAGATGCTAGCTGTCGCTTTAATGCTCGATCGGAAATTCTGCGCTGCGCTGTCAATCCCAATGGCCCGTGCAACTGCTGCTGCGATTACCAAAAGTCTTGAACCATCTAGTCAATCGATTTTAGATTTTAGATTTTAGATTTTAGATTTAAGCATTGACCCCACGGATAAATTTGGGGGCGCCTTTATCGGATACAGGTTTTTTATTTCTGGGTCCTGAGTCTGCGAAGGAATGAATCCGGGGGCTTGTATCCTGGATGCTTTCGGTCAGTACACAATTCCACCTCGCCCAACCGAGAGGGCCGAGAATCTCGGCGTCTCCCTCCTTCACGAGAAACTATCACAACCAACTAGCAACTCTGGAATCAAATTTAACTTCTTCAGGCAGGCAGTAATCTATCTTCTGATAGCTGTGCAGCACCTCGCGAATGCCAGTATGAATCAAATTTTCTATGTGCAGCAACTGCTCCGAAGAACAGCGAACCTGAACTGTTTGGTTTGACACAGACTCGCCGGAGTCGATCGCAGTATATCTATTAGGAACTCGGCTGAGCACATAAGCAATTAAATCTTGTCGCAATCCCGAAGGCGAAAAAGCTTGTTGGTATGGGTGCTTCGGATAAGACTCCAAGATAATTTCTACTTCCTCTGTGACTACAGCTAAGGTAATATTGACAAGATTTTTCTGCATTTTCCCCGTCCCCAAACACTCGTTAACTAATATTCTTGTGGCCGTTCTCGATCTCGTCTGATTTCTCATGAATTTTAACCGGCTAATACCGCCAATCGTTCTTCGGTGATCACCAGCTCGAACTCGGAACTTACCTCTTCTATAACCCGCAGCACGTAGCAGGGAATCTTGTCGGATAAAATAGCACTTGCCACTGTACCAGTGTGAATTTCTAAGACTGCTTCAGCAGCAGCTTCAAACATCAGTCGCTGTCCCGGAAACATCACTCTTTCAAAGTACCAATTAGGAATGTTCCCAATCCGAACCACTTGAACTAGGTTGGTAACATTTGCGTAATAGCACAGAATCTGGTTGTTACCTTTATAAGATAGCTGATCAGACATTGAAAAAATCTCCACACTCTTTCAAAAACTTACTGAGACTTGGCTTTGCCTGTTAGTGGCAATTGCGAGTTTGGCTCTCGATCAAACGACCGACTTATTTTTGGGGTGTTATTCGAGATCGCAAATCACATCTTCAGTTATTAATTTTTGTAGCATTGAGTTATCCTGCCAACACTTAGAGGTATGGCGCAGAAACTCCGTTTTTCCAGGTTTAAAAACCCGGTTTGTTTGGTATGCAGGGCCTAGGCCCTGACTTATTGAGGTTGGTTGTGCTGTAGCAGCAGTTAATTGAAAGTACCGTCACTTTCCCGAACTCTCCTAACAACAGATTCACTCTTTGGCAGCGGAATGGTGCTGAGAGTGCGATCGGTCTTCAAATCCAGAGCTTGGAGTAAACTTTATCTAAAAAATATGAGGAAATTATGAAGACCATCATTTTTTTTGATAAATATACTTTTGCCGAAGCAGGGATTACAACAGTTAGGCAAAAACCGGGTTTTTTAGCCAAAAACTTGGCGGCATCTGTGATCCTGGGTTAAAAAACCCGGTTTCTGAGGGAACTCTGCGTCAATCTTGGATTAGCAGGCTGAAACCGGGTTTTTTAGCAAAAAACTTCCCTGTCTCTGCGATCCCGGGTTAAAAAAAACCGTTTTTGACACAAGTGTGCGTAACTTCTGGCGGGGTTATTCGGCCTGTAAATATGGTATTAGCCGATCGGCTTTGCGGGTAACAAAAAACCCCGACTCCCTGAGATCATCTCTAGAAATTCTAGGGAATCAGAGTTTAAATTAACCAATCACCGATCCATCTCAAAGCTAAATTAAAAAAATGAGGAAATTATGAAAATAGCAGGAAAAACTAGAACTTTCCTGGACGCATAAACCCGGTTTAATAACATAATTTCATGATTTTTGCAAGAATCAAGGGAATGAGAAAGCGGATTTTTGATCGTCATCCGGTTTTAATGCCCCCTTGATTCTTCCGTCGCGCTGGGCCGACTTTGTTGGTCTAGTAGCGGTTTCAACTGCCGAGTTTGATCTGCTATCTGCGATCGAATTTTACCCCAGTTTAAAGCAACGGTTCCCAACCCAGAATTTCCGCCACTTGCTGTGCCAAACTCAAAGGATCGAAAGGCTTTGCAATCACCCCCGCTACCCCCAAATCAGCAAATTCGCTCAAATCCATCGCCTGCACCTTAGCCGTCAGGAAAATCACCGGCATCCCCCGAGTCGCCGCATTCTTTTGCAGCAAACCAAACAGAGTAGGTCCGTCCATATCCGGCATCATCACATCTAGCAGAATAGCGTCAGGGAGTTGAGTTTCAGCTAAAAGCAATCCTTGCCCGCCGTCGGGCGCGCTTAGTACCGTCCAGCCACCTAAATGTTCCAGACAGGCCTGGATCACGCTGCAAAGGTTTTTTTCATCATCGATTACCAGAATACGTTTTGCTGACATAATTAAAACTCAAATTTTAAATTAATCATGGTAAACTAATCATCGTAAACTGAAAAATGACTTTTGCACCCTGGCTCATCAACCCGCTTTATTCACAGATGTAGCAACAGGAAGAAGCAATAAAATAAAGAGTTTCAGCAATTAAAAACGTCCTAATCGTCGGGAACGGTTTATATATTGTGCTGCTCACCTACTTTAACCCTGAACAGAAAAATCGACCTATCAGGCTCCCAAAATCACCCTCCCCGCGTGGGTTGCCAGGAACTTGAGCTGTCGCGAGATCTTATCAAAGCAATCTCAAACCTCCAAACTTTTTCCCCCTTCGCCTTCCAACGGTGCAGGCACTGTGAAATAGAAACTGCAGCCTTGTGAGACAACACTTTCGACCCAAATTCTGCCGCCGTGCTGCTGTACTATGCTGCGACAGATAGCCAAACCCAAACCAGTACCTCCTTTTTGGCGGGAGTCAGAAGCATCGACCTGTTGAAACCGTCCAAAGATAGTTTCTAGTTTATCTCTAGGAATCCCCCGCCCTCGATCTTTGACTTCAAATAAAACCCGATTGCCCAAATCTTCAACCCTGACAGTTACTGTACTCCCTGGAGCGGAAAATTTAATCGCATTGCTCAACAAATTTACCAGCAGTTGAACGATTCTGTCGGGGTCAGCCAAAATTTTGGCTGACCCCGACAGAATCGACAAATCAATGTTATTTTCAGCAGCCAAAGAAAGTACAGCTTCTGCAGACTTCCGCATCAAAACCTGGCCATCGCACCACTGCTTGACGAGGATAACTTGGCTCGAATCGAGCCGTTCTAAGTCGAGAATATCGTTTACCAAACGCACTAACCGTTCGGTATCGCTCGAAGCGATTTCTAACATCTGTTTGGCAGTTTCCGGTTTACTTTTCAGTACCCCAGCCGCCAGCAAACCTAAAGAACCGCGAATGGACGCAAGCGGAGTTCGCAGTTCGTGGCTGACAATCGAAATAAACTCATTTTTCATTTTTTCAATTGCCCGACTTTCTGTGATATCTGTAACTGTGCCGACGTGACCAATTAGTTGAGATCTGTCGGAAAAGATCGGAGCTGTTTTAAGCCGACAAAACCGGATGGTTCCGTCTCGCTGGATGTGGCGGAATTCGCAGGAAAATTCCCCATCTAGCGATTGCGATTGGGACCACTTAGACAGAATTAGTTTGAGGTCTTCGCGGTGAACAAACCGCATCCAGCCGTTTCCTAAAGCTGCTGCCGATGTGAAGCCACCAATTGCTTGACAGCGAGGATTTGTATAAGTACATTTCCCCTCAGTATCGATTTTGAAAATGCCCACGGGGGAACTCTCGCTCAGAGAGCGAAATAAAGCTTCGCTTTCCTGAAGTTCTGCTTGAGAGCTTTCTAGTTCTCTGGTTCGCTGCAAAACTCGCATTTCTAACTGTTCGTTGAGCTGTTGGAGAGCTGCTTCAGCAAGTTTGCGATCGCTAATATCGCGGTGCACTGATACCCAGTGGGTAAACTCACCTGTTTCGCCAGCTATGGGCACAATGCTCATTTCTACCCAAAATTCCGTCCCGTCTTTGCGGTAATTGATCGAATCAACCCGCACCGGCTGCCAGGTTTCTAAAGCTGTCCGAACTTGATGGAGACTTGCGCGGTCTGTTTTTTCTCCTTGCAAGATGCGCGGCGTTTTGCCCACAACTTCTTCTAGCGTATAGCCGGTCATCCGCGTGAAAGCTGGGTTGACATAAAGAATTCGCGGGCCCGGTTCCTCAATCGGTTCAGCTTCGGTAATTAACACGGCGTCGTTAGTGGTGGTGACTGCTGATTCCAACAGGCGCAACTGCAATTCTCTAGCTTTGCGATCGGTAATTTCTGTAATAGTCCCCACCATCCGCACTGCATCGCCGGCTTCGTTGTAAAAAAACTTACCTTTTCCCTCGATCCAGTGAATGCTGCCGTCGGGCCAAACCACGCGGTATTCCAGAAAGTAATCTGCTCGCTGGGCCAGGGTCTGATTTATCGCATTCTCCATACTTTTTAAATCTTCTGGGTGAACGCAAGCTGCAAAACTTTGATAAGTTCCGGCAAAAGTACCCGGGGTCAACCCAAACAACTCTTCGTGTTCCCTCGACCAAACAATGTGATTTTTCTGCAAGTCCCAGTCCCAAAATCCGATTTTGGTAGCGGACAAAGCTAAGCTAAGCTGCTGATTTTTTTTCCGCAACTCCATGCTAGTAATAGCAACTCGAAGTTCTCGGGCTATTTCGATTTCGCACCGCTGCCAAGGCAAAGATTTTAACCTCACAGTTTCTTGCCACAAGTCAAAGGAATTGCGAGGAGACAGCGGCCGGCTGCCATCCGGTTTCACTTCAATTTCCCCGTCTGGTTTGCCGGCCCAGTTGACAGTTTGAATTGTTTCTGGACGGAACCACAAAATGTAATAATTTTGCATTTCGGACATGGCAAGTACCAGCAAACCGCTAGCAACTTCTTTAAACTTCTCGGATGGCGGATACAGTTTTGAGAGAGAATCTGTATGAAAAATATCATTATTTCTTTGAGTTTTTATCCAAGCAATTAAGCTTTCGATTTCTACCAATTCCGGGGTTTTGCCGATGGGTGTTAAATTTTCATTGGCACACACAACTCCACCGGTAGCGCCCACTAAGGCTAGCAATTCATATCGGGATTTAAGTAAACCTTCTACAAAGCAGTGTGATTGAGAAATTTTTGTGACAAATTTATGGCAATTTTCTTTTAAATAAATTGCATATTCCCAATTTTCGCTATCTTGTTTGTAACTGAGTTCTAGATTCACAAACTTGGCTAGAAGTTCGCAAGCAGTTCTTGTTTCGTAGTTAACATACTTTCGTGTTGGATGGTGACAGGCAATCAATCCCCAGAGTTTTTTATCTTTGATTAGTGTCAGGGTCATGCTAGCGGCAACGTTCATATTTGTGAGATATTGAACGTGGCAAGGCGAAACTGTTCTCAACAAAGAACCGCCCAGATCTAAAGGGCGACCCGTCAGCGGATTGCAGTGAGGAATTAGTTCTACAGGCTGACAGTTAATATCGGGAATAAACCGAATTAAATTCATGTGGAAGAGATTTCTTGCCTGGGGGGGGATATCGGTAGCCGGATAGTGCAGTCCCAATAAAGGAGCCAAATTTTCTACTTTATCTTCGGCGACAACTTGCCCCGCACCTGTGGCATCAAATTGATAGACCAGGGCTCGATCGAAACCGATCATCCTCCGCACTTCTTCAACTGCTGTCTGACACAGCACTTGCAGGTTTGGTGTTCTGTGGATTTTGTCTACTGGCTCTTGGACTAAATGATAAAAATTGAAAGCATCGCTAGGTTTTGGGGAAACAGCCGACTCGAGTTCAAGAATTAATGCTGAACTAGATTGATGCAGCGTCCCCTGAAAAAAAGACTGGCGGTTTTGGCTTTTGAATGATAATCTGATAGCGTTAGATTGATGGCAGTTTTCAAATAAAGATTTTTCTATAGCCTCAATTTCCTCAGTTTCGACAAATTCCTGTAAAAATTTGCCCAAAAGTTCTTCGGGATAAATGCCGAGATCCTCAAAAATATTGTTGCTAACTTGCAAAATTTTTAACTCAGGAGGTTCCAGCACTAAAAGGATACCATGAGGTTGGATCGCAGCCGGGGCGTAAATTAGTTCGCAGTCGCTGTCATTGAGATTGTCTGTGTCTGAGGGCAATACCATTGCTTTCATCTGATTAATAATTCTCTAAATTAGTCTGTGTTCTTGATCGGCGGGCAAGCATCAATCAACAGCACCGCGTCGAAATCACACAATCTAACAATCCCAAGTCTTGGCGAAGGCTTCCTGATTTGTTGCGGACACGCACTGCATATTTGCTCCTAGTTATACCAGTTTAAAAAAAGAATACAACTGTAGGTACGTGCTCGAAACCCATATCTCATCAGTCATTCCCAGTTCTTCACTTCTTTAATTCTTTAATCTTTTAAATCTAAAATGGGATTAGCGCTGTGCCTGAGCCAGTCTGTTTCTGAGTTGAGTCCGCTCCAAACGATTCAGGAGGCGAGCAATTAATTCCGGTTTCACGATCGGCTTGTTAACGTAGTCGTCAGCACCTGCGACAAACATTTGGCGCACTATTTCCGATTCGGAATGAGCTGTCAAAAATAGCACGGGGAGCTTGCTCCAGCGCAAATCGTTGCGAACTGCCAAACACAGCTCGATACCGCTGTAACCGGGCATCTCCACATCTAAAATTAGCAAATCGGGACAAGTCGTTTCGAGTACCTCCCAGAACTTTTCGGGATCGTTCAATGTTGTTACTTGAAATCCCCAAGGTTTTAGAATCACTTGCAGTGCAGCCAATAGTTGCACGTCATCGTCTACCACCATAACTTTTGCTTCAGCAGGGCCAGTCTGGTCGAGTAGTTGGGCGACTGCTTTGAGTATATCTGCTGGGGGCATAGATTTGTGTAAAAAGCCCGAAGCTCCCAAACGAGCAACTTCTATTCGATCGCTCAATTGATTGTGCCCGCTAAAAACCATCACCGGAATTTCGGGTTTTTCACTGCGGAGTTCGGCTAGGAGAGAAAGTCCGTTTTCCTGAGATCTGGAAAATGTCAAATCCAGCAAAATCGCGTCGGGAGGCTGTTGAGAAATCGCATTTCTTGCCGCTTGCGGAGAGTTGGCGACTTCTATCTGGAAGCCGGAACCGGATGCTACTGTTTTCAGTCGATCGCTCCCAAAAGTATCATCATCCACAACCAGCATTCGACGCTTTTGGGAAACCGCAGGAACCAAATCGCCTTCTGGTTCGGCCGACGGGCGATCGAATATCTGTTTGAGCTTATGCAGAAATCCCTCAATCTGCTGAGCCGTATCCGGTTTCCAGATATTTTCAGCCTTGAACAAATGTTCTATCTGGCGCGCCACTTCTGAACCTTTCGGCAGCCCTAACGTTCCCAAAGAACCGACTAATTTGTGAGCTTGAGCCTGGGCTTCCTGCCGAAGTTCGCCCTCCAAGGTTCCGCTTTTAAGTTGAGCGATCGCGCGATCAAATATCGCCACCTTTTCTATAAAATTAGCTTTTAAATTTCCCCGCATTTGGGCAATCGCATTCAATACTTTGAGGCGGCGCTCGTCTTTGTTTAATTCCGGGTTCGACCCGCTGGATTCAGTAGATAAAGTCTCTTGAGTTTTAGCAGTTTCTGCCGTTTCCTGCCCAACTTGTTGCCTCTCAATCTCCTCCGGCAGACTTTTGAGCCGATAGCCCAATCCGTAAACCGTTTCCACTAAATCTACAGTCATCCCGGCTGCTTTCAGTTTCTGCCGCAGCCCCTTGATGTGAGCGGTAACGGCTTCTTCTTGAGGAAATTCGCCGGCCGACCAAATGCGATCGAGGATGGCGCTGCGACTGAAAATGCGCCGAGGATTTCTCAGGAAAAGTTCTAGCAAATTGTACTCTTTGGGAGTCAAGTGCAGCACTTTTTCGGCATAAGTTACTTCCGTAGTGTCTGGGTTGACTTGCAGTTTTTCCCAGGTCAAATTTGTACTTGACAAAGTTGCCTTACCCCGGCGCAGCAAAGCCCGAATTCGAGCGATTAATTCTTCGAGATTAAAGGGTTTGACCACATAATCGTCTGCACCCGCCTCTAAACCTTGGACTCGATCGTTGCTGCTATCTAGCGCTGTCAGCAGTAAAATCGGCATTTGGCAGCCGGACGCTCGCAATTTCCGACACAAACTAATCCCGTCGAGTTTAGGAATCAGCACATCCAAAACAATCAGGTCGTAATCATATGCCTGCACCAAATGCAACGCTGTTTCACCGTCTGCTGCCGCATTCACATTGTAATTGTGAGACTCCAGCGCTTGAGTCAGCAAACTGACTGTAACTGTGTCATCTTCTACCAGCAGGATTTTCATAAACGTCACCTGTCCTTCCAACTGTTTTTGGAATTTTTTAGCGGTTTTTAGGGCTAATTAAATAGCCTTTTTACAACTGAATGGAAATTTCTTCCACCTTCAGTATAACAAATAGTATTCTTGAAATAGAATAATTGTAAATTATTATTTTGATTCTATTTGTTTTCCTCTCAAAATGCTTCATTAGATTCAGGGTGGGATTTTATGGCTTTTTGGACTTCAGCGCCTGCTGAATCTTTTGAATCAGATATTGCGAGGAATCTTGATGTTTAACTAAGTCTTCTAACTCGGAAACTGCTACTTCGGCTTGTTCTATCTCTCGAACTAAAGAATCAGCGGTAACACTTTTTATGACTCCCAAAGGTTCTTGGATAGCGGTGTGTGAATTGAATTTTTTTTCCGCTATTAATTCTTCCAACTCTAACAGGGCCATTTCTGCGCGATCGATCTTGATAGTCACGGATTTAGCCACATTAGCACCCGCTCTTGCTGCCTCCGTGAGTTCGTGAACTCGAAGTTTAAACCGGCTGGCAATTTGCTCCATTTGAGTCCCCAATTCAAAAGTTTTACTTGCCAGTCTGCCAATTTCTAGACTCACTTTGCTCAGACCGCTGGGCTGACTTCCCATTTGATTGGTAACTACAGCCACCTGTACTGCTAAATGCCTGACTTGTTCGATCGCCTCCCGGATGGTTCGGGAAGTGCGGTTAACCGTTTCTAAATCATTAGCTATTGCTTTGCCCACGCCCAAAATTTTATCTGTATTGTTGCAAATAGAATTAGCACCTTGAAAAGTAGCTTGAAATGCTTGGCGACCTTCCGAAGAAATCAGTTTCGCAATCCTCACAAATCGCTGATTCATTTGAGCAATTTCTTCAGCTTGTTTGACCAGCGCCACTTGCTGGGAATTGGGATTGGTATGCAGCTTTTCTGTTTGACGTTGTTGGATTTTTAAAAGCTCATTACATTCGTGAACCTTAGCCTGTTCTTGTTGAAGTAGCGCCAAATACTTGTGTCTTTCTACTCGGTATTTTTGAATAAGTTTGTTAGCTTGCGCTAAAAGCTTTGACTGGGCAATTACCAGAACTTTAACGTCCAAAAGGCGGTGGCTCTGGTCTTCCATTACCACAATAATCGGTTCATAAATCAAGTCTTTGTGCCTGTTGAATGAGGCTTGCACGGCATCGTCAATTTTCCAGTTTTCCGAAAGCAGCAAAGGCGGAATTCTAATAAAATCTAACAAGGCTCGAATCGGGTGTGACCCGTAAAGTTCTACGCGATCGGGAAAACTCATTTGCTCTCGAAATTTGACGCGAGAAATCATGCCCAATACCTGTGATTCATGAGTAATAATGACTCCCGGCAGGTCGGGTTCTTGCTCAAATCTTTCAGCCACTACCTGTCCTAGAGTTGCAGCGCTCACTTGGAAGTCGTGACACGGCAGATGTCCGATCGTGAAATCGGGGGTGAGTTGAGTTGGATTGCTCATTTACCCGGATAGTGTTAAGTACAAGTTAACAAATTATATATTAATATTATACTGGAATAAGATTGTTGAAAGTAGTCAAGGACCCAGCACGGAAGTGACTGGGCTTCGGGCCTAAAACTTCATTTTTAGTTGAGCAGCCTGATACCTTTGATGTCTAGGTTTTTTGAGTAATGACACAAAGCGGATGCGTAGCTAGTCCTCTGTTCTGTCGTTAAGGGTTAAACATTTTTATTTGGGTTAAGGACGTGCCATTAGCCGAATCAGCTCAGAAAACAAAGGCGCGTGCTAACTTCACCCCAGCAATGGGAGTGGAATTGCTTAGTTTCCCTCAACAACCCGGTTCACAAACACAACCAGAAGCGATCAATTATACCGCCGTATCCCTTCCCCCCGTTTCCTCTTACCGCTTTCGCCCTCGTAAAGCGCTGCAGCGGGGCTCACTCGCCCAGAAGAAAAATGACAACTATAACAAGAAATTAGCTCTCTGACCCCGAGACCTTCTATTACCTACTTTCTGACTACTGTCATCTCAAGTCTGTTGGATGAGCGGCCTCTGCTTTGCCCCAGGTTCCGTCCTCACAACAGGGGCATTCATATTTTGTTCTTTAAAACAACCGGGAAAATATCTAGATTGAATCCCCACACACTGATGTTATTATTTTGATGGCTGGGAATAAGCGCTGCATACTGCGCGCGGGCTACCAGCCGC